>JBBTTH010000026.1:0-8489 GCA_038064295.1 Patescibacteria group bacterium | reverse complement strand
GAGAGAAATATAACATCATCTCGGTCGTGATATGTCTCAACAAGCTTCTTGGAAATCCACCCAACCTTTTTTGAAAAAGCCCACTATTTTTTTACCGGTAGGTAAGCCGAGTTCCAGTCTTGTCGTTTGCTTGTCGTATGGCTTAAAAATCAAAGTGTCTATGCCGTTCTCTATGCGCGTTATGTTCTGATTTCTCAAGACACTCTTTTCCAGCTCGCTTTTCAGCCAGTCTGAAACCGCCACGACGCGGAGTTTTGACCTGTCGTATATTTTTTTCTTCGTAGCCAAGAGTCGTGAGGTGGTGTCCCATAGACAGAACAAAAACTTCTTTTTATTGGGATTTTTCAAGGTCGCCTTATCATTTGAAAATCCCGTGATAGCCCACAAGTCGTGTATGGTCCACACGACAGGCTTTTCTCTGGACATTCTGATGAGGTCTCGTAAGTTAAAAAAATTGCTGTGCAGGTTGTGACAGTGCACCAAATCGGCTTCTTTATACTCTTTTGTATCAAAAATATATCCAGTATTGGCGAATCGCAAGTCATTGGCAAAGAACTTCACAAGCCAATCTTGATAGCGTTTGCGGGGAATGACAAAAACATCCGGTTCATCAGAATATTTGTAGCGGACAAACGTACTGACAGTATGGCCGTCGGCTTTCAGTCTCCGGCGCAATTCCCATGAAACACCAGCTGCGCCGCCTTTGTTGTCTATGGTTCCTATGACGAGGATTTTCATTTTATTTGAAACATATATTCATAAAATCTTCCGCCAATTTTTTTGAAGTCAGTTTTTGTCTGTAGAGGTCGTGGCCGGCTTTGCCTATACGGCCGAGAGCCTCTCTGTCGTTTTTGAGTTCCAAAATTTTTCGGGCAAGGGAGTCCGGGTCTGCTTGATTTACGACGAGGCAAGTTTTATTTTCTTCCAGAATTTCAAAAACTGCTTCGTTTCGGCCGGTGAGATAGGGGAGGCCCAGGGCCAGGCTTTCAAAGAGCTTGCATGGCAAGGTTCTCTCGAGTCGCGGGTGGCGGGCGAATTGGCCGAGGCTTATATGGCTTTGGAGCATCAGATTTCGCAATGTCTCTATAGGCAGTTTTTCATTCATCATGGTCAAATTTTTCGGATGAAGTTTTGCCATGAGAGCGTTCACTTCTCTGTACATAAATCCGTGGCCGATGACCAGAAACTCTATATCGCTTTTCTCCAATTTTTTGGCCGTTTCTATGACGGTCAGTATTCCGGATTCAGGTAAAAATCTGCCCCTGAAAAGCACGGTAAATTTCTCTTTCTTTTTTATGTTTTGGTCAAAAAAGAATTCTTTTTCATTGATCCCGGAGAATGACCGAACGAGTTTTTCTCTCGGTACAAAGAAAAACCGGCTTATAAATTCAACCTGGGCTCTGCTCTCTAGGAGAACTATTGACGATAAATAAAAAGACGCGAAATCCACAAACCACCATTTTGCGGCGCGAATGCCGAACAGCCCGTATTTTCTCCTTGATATAACATTGGCTTCGTATTGCGACATGACAGCGTTGAAGATTATTTTTTTAGGCGAAGCGAGACGGGCCTTGATGGCGAGAATCGGAGAAGTAAAGCCCACGATAACAGCGTCGCAGTTCTCACGCAGGCTTTTCGTCCCGGAGACTTCTTTCACCGTATGTCCGAGCTCTCGCAAGCCGTCTATGAGGTGCTTGTCCTGAGGGTAAACATTTCTCGTATTGAGGTATAGAAATCTCATTTAATGGCTTCAATTATAGCATTATATCTGCTAATATAAGTCTCACAAACCAAAAAGTAATGAAAACTTTTATCATCAAACACAAACTTCCCATAATCATATTTTGCATCGCTCTCGTGGTGAGACTTATTTTGTTTTCCATGAACTTTGCTATAAACGATTATGAACTTCTACCAACAATAAAAGGCGATGACGGCTACTACGAACTCTCTCAGGGGATTTTAAACGGCCATGGATTTACATGGGATACTCTGCCGCCGTATGACCCGAATCCTCTGCGACCGCCTCTCTGGCCGTATCTCATTGCTTTTTTTGTAAAAGCCTTCGGTACGTACTGGGCAGTTTTTGCTTTTGAAATGCTTCTCGGTAGTTTTATTCCCGTCCTGGCTTTTTACATAGCCAAAAAACTCTGGAATAAGGACGTAGGAAAATGGACGGCCGTTGTGATGTGTCTCGAACCCTATCTCATTCTCTTCTCCTTCATCCTTTATACAGAAACATCATTTATATTTTTCTTTTTATTGTCTTTCCTTTTTCTTTTGAAATACATAGAGAAAAGAGTTTTACGCAATGCGATGTGGTTCGGTGTCTTTCTGGCCATGGCCACTCTCATAAAGCCGACCGTGCAGTTTTTGCCTATTCTTGTGCCTCTAGGTCTCGCCATAATCTGGAGAAAATCCCTGTCGTGGGAATACGGCAAACACTTCGGCGCTTTTCTTTTTGTGTTTCTGGCACTCCTCGCGCCGTGGTTTTATAGAAACAAAGTGGAATTCGGTGTCTGGGGCATTAGTGCCCAGCCGGCTTTTAATCTCTATGTTTATCTCGTGCCGACCGTTTTGGCTATAGACAACAACACGGATTTTCAGACCGAACTGAATCTACATCTGAAAAAAGATTTCAGTCCAAACACAATCACTTTGACGAATTCGCCGGAATACACAAAAAAAGCTCTAGATATATTAAAGGAACACAAGATAGCTATCATAAAATCCAGTCTCATAACTCTCGTCACATTCTTTACGCATGACGGCATGCTCACCGTATTCGGTTATTCTGACATCAGGTTTGAAAATATCGTCACAAAACCAGCGATATATTTCGTTTCTCATCCAGGCGAATTAATTTCTACCATAATTCATTACTCTCAAAGTCCCGCCATCTTTATTCTCATTATGAGATTCTTTTGGATCCTAGTCACAATTTCTTTTATCTTTGGCGTCTGGCGTTGTTTCAGGAAGGAAGGAATAAGTACGGCCGCTCTGACTGCGCTCTGTCTCATCATATATTTTGCCGCAACCACAGCTATAAACGGTTTCGGCGTGAATGCCAGATTCAGGATGCCCGTAGACGTTTTCCTCTTAGGCTTTGCAATCTATGGACTTTTCTCCCTAAAAAGGGATAATACTGCCATTGCCAATCTGAAATGAAGCTTTCCATAGTTGTTCCCGTGTATAATGAAGAAAAAACTATTGACGAGATACTCTCGCGTATATTTGCCGTGAAAATTCCCGGCTGGACCATGGAAGTCGTCGTTATAGACGATGCTTCAAGCGACAAAACACCTCAAATACTCAAAAAACATGCTCATAAAATAAAGGTAGTCACTCACAAAGAAAACAGAGGAAAAGGGACAGCTGTTGCCCATGGTTTGAAAGAAGCGACAGGCGACTATATCATCATCCAAGACGCAGACCTCGAATATCATCCTCGGGAAATACCTTTTCTCATTGCGGCCATAGGAAAAAACGATGCTCATATTGTCTACGGCTCGCGTAACCTCCATCATGAAAAAAAGGAAGGCTTTATATTTCAAAGATTCGGTGTATGGCTCATAACGAAACTGATAAATTGGATGTATGGGACCAGGCTCACGGACGTCTGGACTTGCTATAAACTCTTTCCCGCCTCTCTAAAAAAACATTTTGTGCAGGGCGGATTTGAAGCGGAACTGCTGTTCACCGCCGCCATTTTGCGGGATGGCCGTACCATAGCCGAGGTGCCGATATCACACGCTCCGCGTGATGCGAGCGAGGGCAAGAAAATCCGATATCGCGACGGCTTTCGTGCCATACAACTTCTCCTGGCGGACAAGCTCATCAACATACGCCGACCAAAAGCGAGGGAGACAAACGACCATTCTCACATCATATGTTGCCCGTTTTGCAAAGCTGGTCTTTTCAAAAATCCAGACGGTCTCATGTGTAAGGTTCATGGGCCTTTCGCCATAGACACTTCTCACCGGCCAATTCTCATAGAAAAAGAAGTTTACGAGAAAAACAGTTTACAACATAAATCAGGTGTGACATGGCTCAAATCATTTCTCAAGCAGTGGCCCTACCTCTATCACACTGTCTGGCACTATGCCTGTCCGGCGCTGATGCTTGTAAACGGCCCGCGTATGATTCTGGACAAAGTCTCGGAGGGAAGCGTGGTCATAGATGTCGGCTCCGGTCCCGAGAGATTGGGTAGAGAATTTATAAATATGGACGTTTTTCCTTTTCCCGAAGTGGACATCGTCTGTGATGCCACGAAGATGCCTTTCAAAAACGATACTCTGGACGGCGCCGTGTCGGAATCTCTCTTTGAACATGTGCCTGATGCTTATCTCATCGCTTGCGAAATGGTCCGAGTGGTAAAACCTGGTGGCTATATATATGTGAGCGCGCCTTTTATACATCCGTACCACACATCTCCCGATGATTTTAATCGCTGGACTCTCTCTGGACTCAAACACATGTTTCGCGATCTAGAAATTGTGGAAACCGGCGTTCGCTCGGGTCCTTGGAGCGCCTTTCTGCTCTTTCTCGCGTACTGGCTCGGCGTCATTTTCTCTTTCGGCTCGCGCAAAGCCGCTCCCTTTTTGGCGCATATTTTCATGCTCGTTCTAGGACCTCTCAAATATTTTGACTTCCTCTTTATACATATGCCCGGCTCTGAAACCGTGGCTACGCACCTCTATATTTTGGGTAGAAAAAAACAGCTTTAATAATATCTCGTCAAAACGCAGTATTTATTTTCAAAATAAGACTTTTTGTCAGCATAATATTGCCAGTCCATGGGTTCGTTCTTGAAAATGATGTGGGGAATATTGCTATACCATGACGCAAATGTCCCAAAACTGGAGTCAGATCCGAGGATCACATCTGTTCGCGACAGGAGAAAGAGATCGACAACGGAATTTTCTTTTGAAATATAAATATTGAGTTTTTTATAGAAACTCTCGTCAACAGGTCCGTCAGACGTTATGAGAAAGGCTGTGCTCGATGCGTCCAAGATATTTTCTTTTGCGTATTCGGAAACAATCTCACGGACCCTCTCCTGGGATATGAGGAATCTGCCGTCTTTGAATCCTGCATAGTCCGCCTGACGGATATGAACACCGATTATTTTTTTGTATTTTTGCCGCAGGGGAGAGATTATTTCGCTCACTCTCCTTTCAACCTGCCCCGAAGGGAAGAAAGTCTCGAACAGCTCCTTTCTGAATTTAGCCATGCCTTTCGGGTTCCTAAAGAGCCAGCCGGTGAAATAGAGACTGTCGCATTGACCAAATCGCGCAGGTATGGGGCCCGAAGGAGGTAGATATCTCACTTTGTTTTCTATATTTTCAGATGAAATCACGCAGGATAGATGAGCCAGAATTTGTATTTTAGTCACAATCCTGTATTTCAAACGTCCTATTCTGTTCATGAGATGTGAGCGCCTGCGAGGCGTATGGAAAAAGAGAACAAATAATTTTGTGAGGAGGCTTTCTTTGGAGAGAAATTTAAAAAAATAGTGGTATTCAAAAAAAGATGGGTTATAAACGGGGATTTTCATCTCGAGACCATAGGCATATACGCTCGCATAACTCCAGAGCTGATTCGCCAGTTCGCCTCCGCCGTGCTTTAGGATGACCAGTTTTTTCATTATTTTGGTTTTGCTTCTATAAAACAGCGTCCGTCCGGCTCCTTGTGTATGATTTCAGGCTTATACGAATGATCCTTTAGAAAAGAGACGACGTCAAACATGTTCAGCATGGAGTGGATTTCTACGAATATGACAGGTTTGCATTCCATTATCGTCTTTCTGGCGCCTCGGAGTACCAGAAACTCTGCTCCCTCAACGTCGATTTTTAAGATGTTAGGTTTTATGCCGAAGCTGTCAAATGATTTTATTTCCACTTTAGTTTTTACGAAGCCTCTCTTTTCGAAAGCGTTTCTTTCCCATATCGTATCGGCGCTGTCTATAAAACTGCCGGAGCTACGACCGCTCTCGACATCCGTGTTTAGGATCAATTCTTCCGTACCATTTTTTATGGAAAGAGCTATGGGATGTAGGGTCACGATTTTTTCCAGATCCTTATTTTCAGAAAAATTCAGTTTTATCCTCTCTGCATTTTTCTGATTCGGCTCAAATGCAAATACTTTTCCGCTCCGGCCCACAAGCCGCGCAAAATACAGGGAGTGGAAACCTACGTGGGTGCCTATATCACATATTGTTTTGCCTTGGGGCGATAGACCCATGATACGGTTGAAAAGAAAGGAGTCATATGAGCCATCGAGAAGTTTTTTCTGCCACTCTCCCCGCGGGTCAAAATACATCTTTACTCCCTCCATAGGGGCATAGGAGAGAGTGTTCCATTTCGGTATATATTTTCTGGGTTTGTTTTTTATATCTCTCGCTAGGTCATATAGGACGGGCGGGGTTATTTTCTTTATGAATTCTTTCATTTTATAAAATGATAGAGGCCCGTGCCGAAGCAGCTGGGATCATAAGCGTTTTCTGTTTCCTTGCCATATATATAGAGTTCCTCCGCGAGTCGGAGGTCTCCAAAAAGGGAGAGGACATGGTCTCTGGTGAAAGCCCTGTGAGCGTTGAAGTAGATTTTGCTTTCCTTGTCCACGGGAACAGAAATATAAAGCGAACCGCCTTTCGCCAGTACGCGACATAGTTCGCTT
Source organism: Patescibacteria group bacterium (assembly GCA_038064295.1). Classification (GTDB taxonomy): domain Bacteria; phylum Patescibacteriota; class Minisyncoccia; order Phycocordibacterales; family UBA6065; genus UBA6065. The sequence continues at coordinate 1,811 of JBBTTH010000026.1, read as the reverse complement.
GCGGCTTTTTCTGTGCCGAACTGGTCCAGATGATCGCCGTACCTGCCGAGACCTATGTGTTCTATGACGCAGATAGAGGAGAGGGAGTCTATTTCGCCGTCTCTGAAGGGCAAGTGTGTGATGTCTCCTCTTATGAACGACAGATTTGGCAGGGAAACAGAAAGAGGACGGATATCCACCATCGTTGTAGGAGTAAACTGCGATATGATGCCGACCATCTGTGCCTGGGAGGCGACGTCTACATGTTTTTTCGGTCGGCTCTCAAATATTTTTCGCATGCACCACGCGCCCTGTATGAAATAAACAGGATCAATGTTGTGGGATTGTGTTTTGTCTTTTATCCGAGGGAACAAGTCGGCTGTTTTCAGAGTGTAATTTTCATTTGGGTTTAGTCGTCGGTACTTTCTATAATCGGAAAAATACGAGGTGAGCTGTTTCAAACGTTGCCAAGGATGAACTTTCAAAGTCCGCAGGACGATAACCGCGTATTTTGCAGACGGGAAATTTTTTAATGTGTCTTTCATATCTATTTTGTCCTTGCTTCGAAGAAGCACTTGCCGCCGTTTTCCTTATCTATTGAATTTTCGGATGTTCTCGAGAAGCTCGCTTGAAGAATAAATCTTCGGCAAATCGAGAATGTGCACCTCGATGTCATGTTCTCTACAGACACCGGATTCCGAGAGGTCGAGATTCGCTCCTTTTCTGTCGCCGCTATTGAAGAAGATGAGTTTCTCGCTCGGATATTTCTTCCTCTTTTCATTGGTTTGTGAATGTCGTATTAGAATTCTTGATGATGGGAAAGCCGTGCAGGAGCTCTCGAATACCGTCGTCGAGGGAATAATCGCACGACCAACCAAGCTTCTCGAGTTTTTCGTTCGAGACGATGTAGTTTCGCTGGTCGGGATCCTTATTGATCTCTGATTCCATGATGCAGAAATCAGGAACCTGCTTCTTTATAGCCTTGCAGAGATCCATCTTGCTCATGTTTATACTCGTATTGCCGACGTTGTAGACTTCGCCGACCATCTTCTTGTGGTTCTTGATGCAGAATTTCATGGTCTTGGCGATGTCGCGGATATGGATGAAGTTTCGGAGAAAGTGAGATTCGAAGAGTACCACGAATCTGTCATTGAATGCCCTCCATACGAAATCGTTCACGAGGAGGTCCATCCTCATTCTTTTTGAGAATCCGAATACCGTAGCGAGGCGAAGCGATATGGCCCTGCCCGTGTCGAGGAGCACTTTCTCGGCGTCTGCCTTTGTCTCGCCGTAAAGGGAGATCGGTTTAAGAGGAGTCTCTTCGGTGCAGAAGACCGCCTTGCCGCCCTTGTGCACTCCGAGGCCGTAACCCGAGTTCGTCGTTGGATAGATCACAAGCTGATCCTTTCGGATGTTCTCAGCGAGGAATTTGGCGCTCTCATAGTTCACTTGGATCGCTTCGCTAGGGAACTTCTTGCATGCGGACATTCCCACGTATGCCGCGAGGTGGACGATGACGTCAGCTTTGCCGATAAGCTCCTTGAAGAGCTTGTGGTCGCGCACGTCTCCATAGACGAATTTAAAATCTTTTCGATAGCAATGCTCGATGAGGCACGGCTGCTTGTAGAGGAGACTGTCGAGGACTGTCACCTCAAATCCATCGTCAAGCAGGCTTTCGACCAATACGTTTCCTATGTATCCCGCGCCACCAGTTATAAGTACTTTTTTCATATTTTTAATTATAAGTTCGCCCGTGTGTAAGCGCAATTTACTCGGTCGGGTAGACCATTGATGTCCCCTTATTCTCGAATTTGAAGTCGAGCACGTCCCCT
>JBBTTH010000025.1:8444-31762 GCA_038064295.1 Patescibacteria group bacterium | reverse complement strand
GGAGTTGACGAATAAATATGCGGAAGGATATCCGGGCAAGAGGTATTACGGAGGTAACGCGATTACGGATAAAGTGGAAAATCTGGCCTCACAGCGCGCGCTAAAGCTCTTTAATCTCAATCCAAACGAATGGCATGTAAACACTCAACCATTATCCGGTTCGCCGGCAAATCTGGCCGTGTATGTGGCCCTGCTTGAAAAAAACGACAAAGTGATGGGCATGTCTCTGGACCAGGGCGGGCATCTCACTCATGGCCACAAAGTCTCGGCTACCGGGAAGTTCTGGACGCAGGTGCCTTATGGCGTTTCAAAAAACAGTGAAGTTCTTGATTACGGAAATCTGCGCGAAATCGCTTTGCGCGAAAAGCCGAAAATGGTCATAGCCGGATTCACGGCCTATCCGCGCATCATAGACTGGGCGAAATTCCGTGAAATAGCGGATGCCTGTGGCGCCTATCTCATGGTGGATATGTCCCATGTGGCCGGACTTGTGGCCGGCGGAGTTTATCCGTCTCCTTTTCCATACGCTGATATAGTGACAACCACAACTCATAAAACTTTGCGCGGGCCGAGGGGCGCTCTGATTTTCGCAAAGATAGACCGGCGCGAGCTTGACAAAAAAATAGACAGGGCCGTTTTTCCCGGTCTTCAGGGTGGGCCCCACATGAACCAGACGGCGGCCGTAGCTGTGGCTTTGGGCGAAGCCGCCGTCCCCGCCTTCAAAAAGTACGCCCGGCAGATAGTGAAAAACGCAGCCGCTCTGACATCCGAACTTCAAAAACTCGGCTGGAGGATAATTTCTGGCGGTACGGACAGTCATTTGATTCTCGTTGATGTTTGGATGGATGGCGGAGGTATGGGCGGCAAAGAGGCGAGCGTCAAACTAGAAAAGGCGGGAATTATAGTGAACAAAAACGCCATTCCCTTTGATACGCGTTCACCCGTAGACCCATCAGGCATCCGCCTCGGCACGGCGGCTGAAACGACACGCGGAAAAAAAGAAAAAGATATGCTCGTTCTGGCCAATCGAATAGACAAAATCTTGCGGAAAAAATAATGTGTGCCCGAAAGACTTTTCTTTTTGGCGCCGTCTGATAATCTGTCCGGAGATATGAAAACAAGCACATTTATAGTAATCGCAGGTTGCGAAGGGTCGGGCAAGACCACTCAAATTTCCAATTTGAAGAAGAAGTATCCGGAGGCGGTTTTTTTCAGGGAGCCGGGCGGCACGGAGTTTGCCGAAGAAATGCGGCGCCTGATGCTCGTATCGCCGGACTCGGCGGAACTTTCTCCGTTCCAGCAGATGAACCTGGCTTTCGCGGGCCGGGCGGATAATATAAGAAAGATAATCGCTCCAGCCATGAAAGCAGGCAAATTGGTCTTTGCGGACAGATTTGACTGTTGTTCTTTTGCTTATCAGATATTCGGCATGGAGGGCAGAAACCTCTTTAGCCATTTTGATTCCAGCCGTTTGTCCATGGGGTCTTCTACCAAACATCCGTATCTGCCTGACCTCTATATCTTTCTGGATATAAGTCCGGAGGAAGGCATGAGACGTGTTGCTCTGCGCGCCAAAGCCAAAGGGGATGTAAATCACTTTGACGAGAGAGGTCCGGAGTTCCATGCGCGAGTGAGAGACGGTTACAAACGTTTTGCCGAACTTCATCCAAGCCGGGTGAAAGTGGTTGACGGCCATCCTTCAAAAGAGGAAGTCTGGAAGTCAATTGAAACGGTGCTGGACGGGTTTCTCGCGACCAGATAAGTTTTTGCCGGCCTTGCCGGCGCAAAGGCCCGACCCCATAGTCGGGCTTTTTTTGTGTTTTTGTTATATTTGAGTAGTGAAAAAAACTCTCAAAATCGTCCGCATGTCAGAGGCGGTGCCAATGCCGAAATATGATCTCGCGGGTGATGCGGGGTTTGGTTTATATGTAAACGAGCGGTTGGTTGTCAATCCGATGGAACGCGCCTCTATAAACACCGGCTTCAAAATGGAGATTCCCGCGGGCTGTGTAGGTATCATATACGAGAGGAGCGGGCTTTCTTTCAAACATGGCATCATCACATACGGAAATGTCATAGATTCCGGTTATCGTGGCGAGGTTCATGTGGGAGTGTTTAATCTGGGCAAAGAGCCGTATGTTTTTTTACCGGGGCACAAAGTGGCACAGATGATTATTCAAAGTTACGAAGAAGTGAAGTTTAAAGAAGTCAGTGTCGGCCAGTTGGGAAAATCGGACAGAGGTGAGAGGGGGTTTGGCAGTACAGGAAAGTAGTAACAGAAAGTAATCTGAAAAAATAAAAAAGTCGCCTGGATTAGATCCGGCGGCCGAGATTCGAGCCACTTCCTCTTTCTGAGTGGCTTGAGAGAATCTCTGCAGATTAGGCTATCAAACCCTCGGTATTGTGATGACTCTAGATTTTCATCACACTTCGCTATATACCGGTCGTAGCTAGCGTTCATCGGTGGAGGAACAGGAATCATAACTTCCACACCAATCAACGCACTTTTGATCTGCTTCGGCTCTGCTGGGCCGACCCATGCCAACTCATAGGGTTCCTTCTTTTTTTTACTGCCATAAACCCAGTCTATCAGTAGAATAATTGAGTCGTTGGTCTCAACTCTCTGCCGATATACCGAGGGCTTCACCAGCCCCAATGACAGCGACCATTGTGGCATCTCCATTAAGTTTGTCAAGCATTTTTTCAGACTGAAAGGGTGTTATGATTATATAGCCTTATTTTAAGCCGTTTATATGGATATACAACTAGATATAAAAACAGCAATTCAGAGCACTCTTAAAACTCTCGGTGTTTCTCATGTTCCTGCTTCCGAAATTACACTTGAACATCCGGGTGATTCCAGTCATGGTGATTTTGCAACGAATATCGCTCTCGTCTTTGCCAAACAGACAAAATCAAACCCACGAGAATTGGCGGAAAAAATTGCCGGCGCATTACGCACGCAGAAAATTGAATTTATGGAAAGAATAGAAATCGCCGGACCGGGTTTCATAAATTTTTTTCTTTCGGCGGAATTTTTTACGCGCGAACTAGGACTTGTGCTCAAGAGAAAAGATTCATACGGCAATTCAAATGAATGGCGGGGGAGACGTGTTCTCATTGAATACACCGACCCAAATCCTTTCAAGGAGTTTCACATAGGCCATCTCATGTCCAACGCCATAGGGGAATCCATTGCCGGGCTTATAGCGAGCCAGGGGGCAAAAGTGCGCCGCATGTGCTATCAGGGCGACATAGGCATGCATGTGGCCAAAACCATGTGGGCCCTCTTGAAAAATCAGGCGATGATGCCGTCAAAACGCGCGCCTCTCTCCGAGCGCACGGCTTTTTTGGGCAAAATGTATGCGGAGGGGGCAAAAGTCTTTGAAGGGAATCAGGAGGCCAGGGCAGAAATAGAGTCGCTCAACAAAAGGATATTTGAAAACAAAGAACGAAAATTAAGAAAACTTTACAAGCTCGGCCGAAAGTGGAGCCTGGCGCATTTTGACGAACTCTATGAAAAACTGGGCACAAAATTTGATTATTTTTATTTTGAAAGCGAAGTGGCCCACGACGGCGTGGCCCTGGTGGAAGAATTTTTGGAGAAAGGTGTGTTTGAACGGAGTGAAGGGGCGGTCGTTTTCAGGGGCGAGAAATACGGCCCGAAACTCCATACCCGTGTTTTCATAAACTCTCAGGGTATTCCCACGTATGAGACAAAAGAGCTCGGTCTCAATATAAAGAAGTGGAAGAAAGTCAGGCCGGATACATCAATCGTTGTGACGGCCAACGAGCAGGCCGATTATTTCAAGGTCGTACTCAGAGCGCTTGAATTGATAGAGCCGGACATAGCCAGAGCGACCGAGCATGTTTCCCACGGCATGCTCCGCTTTGCGGACGGCAAAATGTCCTCCAGAACAGGCAACGTCATCACAGGAGAATCACTCATCCGTGACGTAGAAAATCTGGCCATGGAAAAGCTGTCCAGCCGGGACATGGATGAAAAACAGAAGAAAGAAACAGCTGAAATCATAACTATAGCCGCCATAAAATATTCTATTCTCAAGCAGGCGGTATCAAACGACGTCATTTATGATTTTGAAAAGTCAATTTCTTTTGACGGAGATTCCGGTCCTTATCTCCTCTACACCGCCGTGCGGGCTGGTTCTGTTCTGGAAAAGGCCCGGAAAGAAAAAGTAAAGCCGAAAATCTCCGGAGACGCAAAAGTCGGCGAGCTGGAACGGTTTATTTGTCGTTTCCCCGAAGTGATCTCGCGCGCAGCCGAGGAAAAATCTCCCCATTTCGCCCTCACCTACCTCATATCGCTTGCCTCCCTCTTCAATGCCTGGTACGCCGATGTCCAGATCGTGAAGAAAGATGACGCCCAGTCACCTCACAGAGTCGCTTTGACGTCGGCTGTTCGCATTGTCCTCCAAAACGGCCTCCGATTGCTCGGCATAAAAGTTCCGGAAAAAATGTGATAATCTAGAGCGATATGGCCGAAAATTCCGAGACAAAAAAACACAAATTCGCCGTAAACGAGGAGAGAATACTGGAGTTCTGGAAAGAACGGGATATTTTCAAAAAAACTCTGGAAAAGAAAAGCCCGAAAGGCGAGTTTATTTTCTATGAAGGTCCGCCGACGGCCAACGCCCGTCCCGCTATTCATCACATGGAAGCCCGCGCTTTCAAGGACGCCATTTTGCGATACAAGACGATGCGGGGTTTTCATGTTCGCCGCAAAGGGGGCTGGGATACTCACGGACTTCCCGTAGAAATTGAAGTGGAAAAAAGCCACAATTTCAAATCAAAAAGAGAAATTGAAACTTATGGCGTGGCAAAATTCAACCAGGAATGCAGGGAAAATGTCTGGAAATACATAGATGAGTGGGAAAAATTCACTGACCGCATGGGATACTGGGTGGACCAGAAAAATCCCTACAAGACATACCAGAATTCGTACATAGAATCGGTTTGGTGGATTGTAAAACAGATAAGCGACAAAGGACTCCTATATAGGGATTACAGGGTGGTTCCCTGGTGTCCGCGTTGCGGCACGGCTCTCTCCAGCCACGAACTGGCCCAGGGCTATGAGGACGTGAAAGATTTGGCGGTCACAGTGGAACTTCCTGTCAAGGAAAAACCAAACACATCTCTATTGGCGTGGACAACTACGCCGTGGACCCTGCCCGGCAATGCGGCGCTCTCGGTAGGAGAGAAAATTTCATATGCCGAGGTTGAATTTGGCGGTAAAAAATATATTTTGGCCGAGGATTTAGTTTCAAAAGTCTTTTCGAACAAAAAAGATTGGAAAATAATTTCAAAAACACTCGGAAAGAATCTGGTCGGTCTGTCATACGAACCGCTCTATAATTTTCTCGCCGACGCCGTGTCTCTAGGCGAAAGAGTCAAACTGAAAAAAGCGTTCAAAGTCTATCCGGCGGATTTTGTGACGACCACTGACGGTACGGGCATAGTGCACATAGCGCCGATGTACGGCGTAGACGATTTTAACCTGGGCGCAAAGATAGGCCTGCCAAAACATCATTTGGTCAACGATTCCGGCAATTTCATGGAATACGCCGGATTTTTGGCGGGACGATTCGTGAAAGACGAGACGACGACGGTGGAGATTATAAAAGACCTGGCTCACAGGGGGCTTCTCTTTCAGAAGGAAAAATACGGCCATACATACCCTCATTGCTGGCGCTGCAAAACGCCGCTCATTTATTTTGCCCGCCATTCCTGGTATATCCGCATGTCCGCGCTCCGCGACAAACTCATAAAAGAAAACAGAAAAATCAGTTGGGAGCCGGAACATATACAAAACGGCCGATTCGGCGAATGGCTCTCCGATGTCAAAGACTGGGCTATTTCCCGCGAGAGATATTGGGGCACGCCTCTGCCCGTCTGGCAGAGCAGAGACGGCTCTGAAACCCTCGTTGTTGATTCTATAGAAACTCTGCGAAGGAGAGCGTTAAATTCAGGCAACAGATATTTCGTCATGCGCCACGGCGGCACGGAGTGCAATAAAAATGAGATTGTCAGTTTCAAACGCGAATCATCCGACCATCTCACGGAAGAAGGCAAAAAACAGGTGGGGAAGTCGGCCAAATCCCTGCGAAGCAGAAAAATAGACATTATTTTTTCTTCGCCTTTTGCGCGGACGATGGAGACGGCGCGCCGGGTTGCGCGGATTTTGAACATTCCGGAATCGGAAATTGTCGCTGACGGCAGAATAAAGGAAATCAATCCGGGAGATTTTGACGGCAGAGACTGGAACGAATATCACAGAGCCATGTATGCGAGCGGCCCCGATTGGTTTGACAGCACCATGCCTTCCGGCGAATCTCTTCGGGATGTTCAAAAGAGAGTAGGGAGCTTTCTCTACGAAATAGAAGAAAAATACAGAAGCAAAAACATCCTCATCGTCACTCACGGAGGCCCGGCCTGGATTTTCCATGTCGTTGCCGGCCTGTATATGCCGGAAAACAAAAAATATGAAATACCAGGCACGCATATTTTCGTAAACGATTTTCGCCGTTTCAACAATGCCGAAATCCGCGAGCTGCCTTTTTCTCCCCTGCCTCATGACCGCGATTTTTCCATAGATTTGCACAAGCCGTATATAGACAGCATCGTTATCAAAAGCGATTCCGGCGGAGAAATGCGCCGTGTCAAGGAAGTGATGGATGTCTGGTTTGATTCCGGCGCCATGCCTTTTGCGGAGGACCACTATCCATTTGAAAACAAAAAATATGTGGACAAAATAGGCTTTCCGGCCGACTTCATTTCCGAGGCCGTAGACCAGACGCGCGGCTGGTTCTACACTCTGCATGCCATCGGAACGCTTTTAAGCAAGGGCAGGGCTTTCAAAAATGTCATTTGTCTGGGCCATATTTTGGACAAAGAAGGCAAAAAAATGTCCAAATCAACAGGTAATGTGGTCAATCCGTGGGAGATGATGGACAAGTACGGCGTAGATGCCCTGCGTTTTTGGATGTATTCGGTCAATCATCCGGGCGATTCAAAAAACTTTGACGAAAAAACCGTGGACGAAATCGTAAAACGCCTGTTCAATATGCTCTCCAATGTTTACAGCTTTTACGAGCTCTATGCGGACAAAAATCAAAACGGGAAAATCGGTGCAGGAGCGGACGCGCCGGAATCAGAAAATATCCTGGACAGATGGATTCTCTCGCGGCTGGCGGAATTGACCAGACTGGCGACTCTAAAACTGGATGCTTATAAATTGCTGGAACCGGCGCGGGCCACCCGTGAGTTCACGGACGACCTCTCCACATGGTATCTGCGCCGCTCGCGCGACCGCTTCAAATCCGACGACATGGATGACAAGACTCTAGCTCTGCGCACCACTCGGCACGTCCTCCTGACAGTTTCCAAACTTTTGGCTCCCTTTGCGCCTTTTTATGCCGAAGATTTATTCGGTAAAGTGAAAAGCGGAATTCACCCGGAGAGCGTGCATCTGTCGGATTGGCCTGTGGCGGGAAAAATAGACGGGAAATTGCTCGTAGATATGCGAGAAGCTCGCAGACTTGTGACTATCGGCCTGGAACAGCGTTCGAGAGCCGACATAAAAGTCCGCCAGCCGCTCGCCAGCGCAAAAATAAAGACGCGGAAAGCAAAACTTACCGCAGAATTTCTGGGACTCATACGGGACGAATTGAATGTCAAAAAAGTTTCGTATGCGGAAATCCAAAATGATATAGAAATAGACACGAATATTACAAAAGAACTCCGCGAGGAAGGCATTGTCCGCGACCTCATCCGCTCTATCCAGGAACTCCGCAAAACAGAGGGACTCACCGTGGAGGACAGGGTCATATTGCTTTTGGATTCTGACAAAAAAGGCAAGGAGCTCGTCCACGCGTTTGTTCATGACATCAAAAAAATCACTCTTGTTACTGCCATGGAGTATACACATCTCCACCGTATGCCGGAACTGGCGATAGAGGAATACCGGTTCAAGATAGGTTTCAAGAAATAGCATGTCGTACGCTGTATATTCCACCCGGGGGTTTGTATTGGGTAGCGCGCCATCGGGGGAGGCTTCAAAAATCTATCTCATATACACGGAAGATTTCGGCTTGGTGCGCGCCCGGGCGCAAAGCGTGCGCCTGCTCGTTTCAAAGCTCCGCTACAATCTGGAAGACTATTCTTTCGGCATATTTTCATTGGTCAGGGGCAGAGAAATCTGGCGGCTCGCCGGGGCGGAAAAACTGGATTTGCCGAAATCTTCCTTTCTCATTTGCGCGCGAGTGCTCAATCTGACAAAGAGGCTGGTCCAGGGAGAAGAGAAAAACGAAAAACTCTTCAAAAGTCTGCTTTCCATGACGAAAAGAGAGATATCCGAACCCTTGATACTCGCCTGCGTTCTGGACGCTCTCGGCTATCTGGATGCCGGGAGACTCTCTCACACGGGTGAAAATGAAATAATTCAAGCGGTAAATAAGGCGCTCAAAGAAACACAACTGTAATTTTTTGAAGCGAAAGGTTTGCCGATTTTTTGCTATAATAATTCTATGTTTGAAAACGACAGGAAATCCCCGCTTGACCGACTAAAGAGAGTTTTATATTCCCGCAGGCAGATTTTTGCCGAGCCTGTGCGCCATGATATCCATGGGGACCCGGAGCCCGTTCCCGAATCGTGGCAGGACGGACGGAACGCCGCGACCGAGGCTTTCACCACCGTCTCTCACAAGCAAAAAAAAGCCTATAAATTAATACTCATTTTTTCCGCCCTTTTTCTCTTTCTCGCTCTGGCGGTCGGCACATACACTCTCTTTGGCGGCAAGATTTTCGTTTCTGTAGACAACATAGACATTTTGATAGAAGGACCGACATCAATGGCCGGCGGCGAAACCCTCAATCTGGGAGTGAGTGTTCTCAACAAAAATGCCACGGATATAGAACTGGTGGACCTCGTAGCGGAATTTCCGGGAGGAGCCAAAGACCCCCTATCGCCGGAGAGGGACCTGGGTAAAACCAGATTTTCTCTCGGCAATATCAAATCCCAATCGGTCGCCCAGAAAACTGTTTCTCTGATTTTGTTCGGCGGGGAAGGCGAGGAAAAAAGCGTCAAATTGACGGCCGAATACCGCACGGCGGATTCCAACGCCATTTTCTTCAAAGAAAAGACCTATCGCGTTTCCATCTCTTCTTCGCCGGCGTTCGTTGCCATAGGGGCTTTTGACCAGGCGTTCGCCGGCCAGCCGATGGACGTCTCCATATCGGTTACATCCAACAGCAAAAACCCTCTGAAAAACCTCATGCTTTCCCTGGATTACCCGTTCGGCCTCTCTGTCATTTCTTCTGTTCCCCCGGCCGCTTACGGCGACAGTATCTGGCGGCTCGGAGACCTGGCGCCTGGGGCAAAAAAAATCATTCGCTTGAAAACGGTTTTGCAAGGTCAGGACGGGGAAGAGAAAAATCTGCGCGCCAATGTCGGCATCCAGAGCCAGAACAACGAGCGGGAAATCGCTACCACTATCATTTCGCGTGACCACACTTTTTCCATAAAACAGCCGTTTCTCGGTCTGGATTTGACTTTTGACGGCGACCGGTCCGATCTGGCCACCGAAGCCGGCCGTGTCGTGCGCGCGGAAATTATATGGACGAACAACGGCGCCAGCAAAATCACTGATGCCCGCATAGAAGCGAAATTATCCGGGACCGTTCTGGACAAAAATTCCGTTTTCGTTTCTGACGGCGGAAATTACGAGTCTCTGACCAATACTGTCGTATGGGAAGCGGGCAGAACGCCCGGCTTGGACAATATCATTCCGGGTGCGGACGGCAGAGTCGGTTTTTCTTTCCGCTCCGTTTCCGTCTCGCCGAATCAGTCGCTCCCAAATCCCCTGATCACCGTCGCCGTGTCTGCCGGGGGCAGTCGCGTAGATGAATCGGGCGCGCCTGCGGAAATCGCGAGTGGCATTTCCAGGTCGGTAAAGCTGGTATCCAATCTCGCCCTCTCGGCCCGCGCTCTCTACTCCGGCGGGCCTTTCCAAAATGCGGGACCTGTTCCACCGCGCGCCGAACAGGCCACGACCTATACCGTAATCTGGACGGTTACCAACACTTCGAATGTCGTGACAGGAGCGCGGATTACGGCGATACTTCCGGCATACGTGGCATGGACAGGCAAAGTGAGCCCGGAAGACGCAGGTATCTCTTATAATCCCACGGGCGGGACAGTCACGTGGCAGGTCGGTGAAGTGCCACGCAACGCCGACATAGGCTCTGGCGCGAAGCAGGGCGCTTTCCAGGTTTCTCTTTTGCCGTCGGCCAATCAGGTGGGGGAGGCGCCGGAGATTTTGAGCAAGTCCAGCATCGCCGGTGTGGACTCATTTACGGGCGCTACTCTGCAAAACAACGCTCCTCCGCTCTCCACCCGCACCACCGCGGACTTGCTTTGGAAGCCGGGAAATGAGATTGTACAGCCATAATATGGAGAAAAAAGAACACGAAAAGAAAGAAGCAAAAAACAAGGATGAAAAAAATCTCCTCATGGAAAACGTCATTTCCTTGTGCAAGAGGCGCGGATTCATATTTCAAGGCTCGGAAATATACGGTGGTCTGGCCGGCACATGGGATTTCGGGCCTCTGGGTGTCGCCTTGAAAAACAATATAAAAAATCTCTGGTGGAAACGATTTGTGACGAGTCGCAGAGATATGTACGGTTTTGATGCCGCTATTTTGATGAACCAGAATGTGTGGAAAGCCTCCGGCCACGTCACCGGTTTTACGGACCCTCTGGCCGATGGGAGCAAATTCAACACCATGTTCTCCACATCTGTCGGCGCGGGCAGGGAGGCGGCAACTTCATATCTGCGGCCGGAAACGGCGCAGGGAATGTTCGTCAATTTCAAAAATATTCTGGACAGTTTTCATCCGGCTCTGCCTTTCGGCATGGCTCAGATAGGCAAAGTGTTCAGAAACGAAATTTCCCCGCGCGATTTTCTGTTCCGCTCGCGCGAGTTTGAGCAGATGGAAATAGAATACTTTGTTGACCCGAGGGATGAAAAAAAAATAAATGAGGTTTTTGACACTCTGTACACGGAGCAGATGAAATTTCTGTCGGACATCGGTCTGGAAAAGTCCAAAATTCACAAAGTGGAGGTGCCGCCGGCCGAAAGGGCGCACTATTCAAAGAAGAGCGTTGATACGGAATTCGATTTTCCTTTCGGCCGGCGGGAACTCATCGGTCTGGCATACAGGACGGATTTTGACCTCAAGGCTCACACGGAAATGAGCGGTATTGACTTGTCGTATTTTGACGAAGAGACGAAACAGAGATTTATTCCTCATTGCATAGAACCAACATTCGGTCTGGAGCGCCTGATTCTCGCCGCTCTCTCCCAAGCTTATGCGGAAGACAATCTCGGCGGGGAAAAGAGAATCTATTTAAAACTTTTTCCGAGTATAGCGCCTGTCAAAATCGCCGTCTTTCCGCTCCAGAAAAACAGGGAAGCGCTTGTTTTGAAAGCGAAAGAAATTTACCAGACTCTGTGCAAAGAATTCGACGCGGTGGAATATGACGATACGGGTTCCATAGGCAAGAGATATCGTCGTCAGGACGAAATCGGCACGCCTTTCTGCGTGACCATTGATTTCGACAGCATAGAAAAGGATGATACGGTGACCGTGCGCGACAGAGACACAGGCAAGCAGGAGAGGGTAGTGGTTAAAAATCTCGCCTCTTTCCTTTCTCAAAAATTGGGAGCGTAGTATCATGGATTCATGTCCGAATCTCCGAGAAATACGAACATGGAAATAACTACCGGAACGATTGCCAGGGGCATTTTCCTGATTTTTCTCACCTACCTCCTGTTTGTCCTCAAAGACATCGTCCTGGTCATCATAACAGCCGTCGTCATTGCTTCTTGCATAGAGCCTTTTGCGAGATGGTTTTTAAAGAAGGGCGTGCCGAGGGTGATTTCAGTGATAGCGGTTTACGCTCTCTCGGCCGGTGTATTTGTCGGCGCATTTTATACTTTCGTGCCGACTCTCTTGCGCGACACGTCGGAATTTTTGAGTTCGGCGCCGCAGTATATAGACTCAATTTCCCTCTGGAATCCTCTCGGTGAAACCCAGCTGGAAAATTCAAAAATAGCGGCGACGACGGTCGCGGAGGGCATAAATGCTTCCAGGGCGGTGGTCATAAACGACAAAGGCGATATCTCCCTGCGGGGAATTGTTTCCGGCCTGGATTCCGCCGTCCAGAGCGTCTCCGCCGGTTTCGTTCATTCGGCCAGTTCCATATTCGGCGGAGCCCTGTCCCTGATTCTCATCATTGTTATCTCTTTCTATCTGGCCGTCCAAGAAGACGGAGTGGAAAAATTCTTGCGCATCGTCGTGCCCATAAAGAGAGAAGAATATGTTCTGAACCTCTGGAAACGCACCCAGGCGAAAATCGGCCTTTGGATGCAGGGACAGCTCATCCTCGCCGTACTTGTCGGTATCCTGGTCTATCTCGGCCTCATGGTGCTCGGCGTCAGGAACGCTTTGCTCTTTGCTGTGCTTGCCGCTCTGCTGGAAACCATTCCCCTATTCGGTCCGATTATTGCCGCTATTCCCGCCGTGGCGGCCGCTTATGTTGACAGCGGCGCTTCGGCTGGTTTCATCGTCGCCGGTCTCTACCTCATCATCCAACAGTTTGAAAACCATCTCATATATCCCCTAGTTGTGAAAAAAATAGTCGGCGTGCCGCCTATCCTCGTCATCATATCTCTCCTCGTCGGCTTCAAGTTGGCCGGCTTTCTCGGTATCCTTCTCTCCGTGCCTTTGTCGTCCATGCTCGTGGAATTCCTGGACGATATTCAGAAGAAGAAAGTGCCGCAGACGTAAATCACGTATTTTCGCGCAATCGGCTATAATCCAAAATTCATGAAAAAACCTTTTTACATAACGACCACTTTGCCGTATGTGAATGCCAGTCCCCACATGGGCCACGCCCTGGAGTTTATCCGGGCCGATATTATCGCCCGGTGGAAAAAATCCCAGGACTGCGAAGTTTTCTTTAATACTGGAACGGATGAACACGGCCAAAAACTTTTTGATGCCGCCGCGAAAGCCGGCAAGGAAGTCAAAGCATATGTCGACGAATCGGCAGAAAACTTCAGAAAACTTCTGCCACTCCTCGGCATGACAGAAGACATACATTTTATCCGCACGACTGACCCGCATCATGAAAAGGCCGCCCGGAAGTTTTGGGAGATGGTGGACGAGAACGGCTATATATACAAAAAAAATTACAAAGCGAGGTACTGTGTCGGGTGCGAGGAGGCCAAGACTGAATCGGAACTGGCGGACGGAAAATGTCCGATTCACGATACTGTCCCGCAAATCATCGAAGAAGAAAATTACTTTTTCAAACTTTCTTCTTTCGGCGAAAAACTTTTGGAGCTCTACGATGCCCGCAGTCACAATATCGTGCCCAATTTCCGCATGAATGAGATGAGAGAATTCATAAAGGACGGGCTGGAAGATTTCAGCATATCGCGCCTCAAGACAAAAATGGCCTGGGGTATTCCTGTGCCGAATGACCCGGACCATGTCATGTATGTCTGGTTTGACGCCCTCATAAATTACATTTCCACTCTCGGCTGGCCGGAGAATGTGAAAACTTTTGAAAAATTCTGGAAAAACGGCACACCGACCCAGTATTGCGGCAAAGACAATACTCGTTTCCAATCGGTCATGTGGCAAGCCATGCTCATGGCCGCCGGCCTGCCGCCGACCCATACCGTCGTCGTCAACGGATTTGTGACTAGGGAAGGCGGGATAAAAATGTCAAAATCCCTGGACAACGTCGTCGACCCCGTGGATATCGTGAGCGAATACGGCACGGACGCTCTGCGTTATTTTGTCTCGCGCGAGGTTTCTCCCTTTGAAGATTCTTCTTTCACCATGGAACGATTCAAGAGTGCGTATAACACGAGTCTCGCCAACGGTCTCGGCAATCTTGTCTCTCGCGTCATGAAAATGGCTGCGACACATCTGGGAAAACCGGTCAGAATACCCGAAGTACACGATGGTAATATTCCTGCCGATTACGAAAAAGCGCTTGATTCATTCGATATCCAAGCTGCCGCTAATATCATCTGGAGACATGTAGCCGATGCGAACCGATTAATTCAGGAAAAAGCGCCGTTCAAACTGGTGAAAACCGACAAAACCCGGGCTGTGGAAATCATCAGAGACTTATGCGCCAGACTTTATACCATAGGAGTCTTGCTTGAGCCGATACTGCCAAAAACATCTGAAATTATCAGAAGGCTCGCAAGAGAAAACAAAATGCCGGAAACGTCCCTTTTCTTGCGTAAAGAGTGAATTATATTTATGCGACCGCAATTTATAGATATCCACGCTCATACCAATTTTACCGCTTTTGACGCGGACAGGAGAGAAACGATAGAACGGGCGCTAGATGCCGGCGTATGGATGATAAACATAGGAACCCAAGAAGATACTTCGCGCAAGGCGGTGGAAATGACGCGCGAATTTCCCGAAGGCGTTTACGCCATAATCGGTCTCCATCCCATTCACGTCAACGCTTCCTTTCATGACAAAGACGAGCTCGGCGATGACACCGGCGGATTCACTTCCCGCGGCGAGACGTTTGACCGAGATTTTTACAGGAAGCTTATAAAAGAAGGCGGAAAAAAAGTGGTGGGAATAGGGGAATGCGGCCTGGACTATTATCGCGCGCCGAGTCCGGAGGAACACAAAAGACAAGAAAACGCTTTCATCGCTCAAATAGAACTGGCCATAGAGCTGGACCTGCCTCTGATGCTCCATGTCCGACCGGGCGTAGGCGGCGATGCCTACAGAGATGTTTTGGATATCTTGAAACCATACAAGGAAAAATATGGCGACAAACTCCGCGGCGACGCGCACTTTTTCGCCGGAACAGCAGAGGAGGCTTGCGAATTTCTGGGTCTCGGTTTTTATCTTTCCTATACGGGCGTCGTTACTTTCGCAAAGCAATATATGGAACCTGTAAAAGCCACGCCTATGGACCGCATTATGTCCGAAACTGATTGCCCGTATGTCGCACCTGTGCCGGAAAGAGGGAAGAGAAATGAACCGCTTTTTGTTACTCACATAGCGGACAAAATCGCGGGTATAAAAGAAATTGGTTTAATTGAATGCAGAAAACAACTCATAAACAACGCTTTCAAGCTTTTCAAGCTTTAAATTCGGATTTGTCAAGGACGGACCATTGACAAATCCTCGCCTGCGGAAGTTCTCGCCCGGCACGTTTTTCTTTTTGCTTACATTTTTCTTGCAAAAATGACGGTTTCAAGTATCATGTACAAACTTGCTTTGGATAAGTTTCGAAAGCCTCGAAACAGCTTGAAGCGAGGTCGGCGCGGCGCAGACCGCTTTATAAGCTGGTCAGCAATTAATTTTAATTGAAATGACGAAAGAAACGGTTAAGACGGGCAAGGCGACCGTCTACGAAGTGGGTTTCCACATCGTTCCCGCTGTTTCTCCAGAGAAATTACCTGAAGAGGTAGACGCTATAAAAACAGTTCTCGGAAAAAACGGGGCGACGGTCGTGAGCGAAGAATTCCCGAAACTTCGCAATTTAGCCTACACGCTGGTAAAAATCATCGGTCCGGCGCGCCACAAATACGATGCGGCTTATTTCGGCTGGGTCAAATACGAAATGTCGCCTGATTTCGCGGCTGATGTAAAAAAAGCTCTCGATGCCAACGAGAAAATTTTGCGTTATCTCATCATAAAGACGGTGCGGGAGAACACGCTCTATGGAACAAAGATTTTGCCGGAGGAAAAGCGTGAAACAGCCAAAACGGAGGGAATAAAAGAATCAAAAGAGACACCCGCAACATCCATCGAAGAGCTGGACAAGTCAATAGACAAACTGGTCATCTAGGATACAATTATGGGCAACTTGGTTTCTTACTAGCGGGTTTAAAGCAAACATATGTATCTCAACAAAGCTCTAATTATAGGCAATCTCACTCGCGACCCGGAATTGCGGGCCCTGCCCAGCGGCATTCAAGTGGCGTCTTTCGGGGTCGCCACAAATCGCGTTTGGAAGGACAAAAACGGCGCCAAACAGGAAGCGGCAGATTTTCACAATATCGTCGTCTTCGGCAGACAAGCGGAAACGTCGGCACAATACCTCAAAAAGGGCCAGCAGGTGATGGTGGAAGGCAGAATGCAGACGAGGTCCTGGGACGACAAGACGTCGGGCGAGAAGAAATATCGCACCGAGGTTGTCGCTGACCGCGTGCAGTTCGGCCAAAAACCCGGCGGCAGCGGTTTTTCCATCGCCTCCGGCGAAACAGAAACGAAAAACGGAAGCAAGGGCAAAGACGCGGTGGAAACAATCGAATATCCGACGGAAGACATCAATCCCGAAGATATCCCGTTCTAAATCGGAAAAATAAATTAAAATTAAATCATTATCAAAAATGGCAAAACAATGTTTCTTCAAACAGCATAATATCGAGCATATAGATTACAAGGACACGGAAATCCTGAAAAAATTTCTCAATCCCCACGCGCGCATCCTGGGCAAAAAACGCACGGATGTCTCTGCCGCCAACCAGCGTAAATTGGCCACGGCGGTCAAGCGCGCGCGTTTCATGGCGTTGCTTCCTTATGTAGCGAAGTAAAAATAAAAAAAGCAACGGATATAGTTCTCCTCGCTCGGGGACGGTACCCTAGGGGTCGCAACCATCCCCTCGCTGCGGAGAACTACATCCGCTACTTTTTGTATGGCTTTAAACCCGCTCTCTGTATTCGCCGGTTTCGGTATTGATTCTCACGGTGTCGCCCTCGTTCACAAAGAGCGGAACGGTAATCATGGCGCCGGTCTCTACTTTGACCAGCTTCCCGCCGCCGCGGGCCGTGTCGCCTCGGACACCCGGAGGGGACTCTATGACTTTGAGGTCTACTGTGGCGCCGAGTTTTACCCCAAAAATCTTTTCATTAAAAACCATGGCGTCATACGTGGAATTCGGCTTCATGAATTTGGCCTTTTCACCGAAGATTTCCTCGGATATTTTAAAGCGTTTGGACTGGTCGTCCGCGTCAGAAAACCAGTATTCGCCGCGAGCCGCATAGAGGTATTTTACTTTCTTTGAATCTATATCGGCTTCTTCCACTTTGTCCGACTGACGGAAAGTCATATCGGCTATGCGTCCGGAGAGGAGATTTCTGATTTTTGTCTTGTTCTGGGGCTTTCTCTGTTGCATGCGGAATATGTCATTTTCGAGAACCTCGTACGGTTCCCCGTCCACGAGGATATATTTCCGTGCGGTTATTTCGCTGTAATCCAATAGTGACATGAGAAAATTGATGGTTAAAGATGGCTTAACAGGGCTTCATATTAGCCTACAAGAGAATTGTTGTCCACTTTTTGCGCAATCCACAGCAATTCCACAGCCGACTTTAGATTTTCTTTATCTTTTTTTTGTACCGTAACGTCGGATGGTCTTTGAACATAATGAATCATAAACCAAGTGCCAAACATCCCCGCCTCGAGGCGGGGATGTTTGGTTTGAAATCGCTACTGACGGAGGTGGCAGGTATGGGGTATTTGAGAACCTCCGCAGGGGAGGATTTGTCACAGGTCTGTCCTTGACAAATCCGACCCGAGGACTGTTCGAAAATACTCCATACCTGTCGCCGGACTTTCTATATTTCTTTTAATTTTTCCCTGATTCGCTTCAGAATTTCGCTCATTACTTTCGGGTTTTCTCTGAGGAATTGTCTGGTGGCATCATAGCCGCGGCCGAGAATGAGTTTTTCCTCTGATTTGCCGTCTGCGCCGGCGGAAAAGTATGAGTACGAAGCGCCTGATTTTGAAATGATGCCGTGGCTCTCGCCGAGAGCGATGATTTCGCCCTCGCGGCTGATGCCCTCGTTGTACAAGAGGTCAAATTCCGTCTGTCTGAACGGAGCCGCCACCTTGTTTTTCACCACCTTTACCCGCACCCGGCCGCCGACTATCTCCTCGCCTTTTTTTATTTGGGCTATGCGGCGGATGTCGAGGCGCATAGACGTGTAAAATTTCAAGGCCTTGCCGCCCGGCGTGGTTTCGGGATTGCCGAACACCACGCCTATCTGCATGCGGATCTGATTGATGAATATGACGACGGTTTTTGACTTTGCCGTTATAGCTGTGAGCTTGCGCAGGGCCTGCGACATGAGCCGGGCCTGTTTGCCCATGTGGCTCGCGCCCATATCGCCTTCTATTTCGTCTTTCGGCGTGAGAGCGGCGACGGAATCTATAACAATGACATCTACCTTGCCCGAACGCACCAGAGATTCGACGATTTCCAGGGCTTGTTCGCCAGTATCGGGTTGAGAGATGAGCAAATCATCAATTTTTACCCCGATTTTTTTTGAATACTCCGGGTCCATGGCGTGTTCAGCGTCTATGAAAGCGCATATGCCTCCGCTTTTCTGGGCTTCAGCAATGATGTGCAGGGACAGAGTAGTCTTGCCTGACGATTCAGGGCCGAATATTTCTATGATTCTGCCGCGAGGCACGCCGCCTATACCGGTCGCGGCATCCAAGCCGAGAGAACCCGTGGAGATGGCATTTATATGGACCCGCGGCTTGTCGCCCAGTTTCATGATGGCCTCTTCGCCGAATTTTGTTTTTATGGCATTGAGCGTGTCTTCTATGTTCGGACGCTCTCTCACGTTTCCTCCGGCAGTTTCTTTTGTTTCTTTTTTTGACCCGTCCGCTGTTTCACCTCCTGCTACCGTCTTCTTTTCTTTTTTTGTCATTTTATTTATGCATTATTTGTAAGGATGTCTCCGCTTTTCTGCCGAACCGATCCTTTGCCTCGAGAGTGATTATATTATACCCGTATGAAAGCAGGATTTTCTCGGTGAATTTTCCGGCTTCATCGGTAAAAATCTGCGCGCCGTTCAAATTGAGGAATGAGATGTTTTTGGCCGTGCCGGATACCGTGACGAGTGAATCCGCGACGAATGACCCGTTTTTTGGTTCCGAGACGTTTATGACCGGACCTTCAGCGAATGTCCTGGCGCGGAAGGTCCCGTATCCTCCTATGACGGCCACGACGAGGACGGCTGTAGCTATTTTAACCAGTCCTCTCACTCTCTTTCGATCAGTCATGGCCTTGGGAAGTATAAAAAACCGGTATAAAGAAATTCTAAAGAAATTATAAAGTTTCCTGTCCGTTCTGAGGATTACTCTCTCCATCATTTTCCGCCGATTGGACGCTGCCTACGACAGAACGCGGTTTAGAGCCGTCCGCCGCACCTATCACGCCCCGTTCCTCGAGCAGGTCCATGAGCCTCGCGGCCCTGGAATATCCCACACGAAGCTTCCTCTGTATATAGGATGTTGAAGCTTTGCCAGCCTCCAGGACAATTTTTTTTGCTTCTTCGTACAGGTCGTCATCCCCGTTGCCCCGGTTGTCATTGTTGTCGAGCGTCGCCGAAAATATGGCATTGTCGTTTTTTGCGACATTGTCCGCGAGATTGATATCGTCAGCGAGCTCGTCCTCGTGGCTGTCCGCCAGAAACTTGACAACTTTTTTCACTTCCGCTTCCGATATGAAAGCGCATTGTATGCGGGTCGGTTTTGACATTTCGCCCGAGAGATAGAGCATGTCTCCCGCACCCAGCAATTTTTCCGCGCCGATAGTGTCCAGAATGGTGCGGGAATCCACTTGAGAAGCGACTTGGAGCGCCATGCGAGCGGGGATGTTTGCTTTTATGAGGCCGGTGATGACATTGACCGACGGCCTCTGAGTGGAGAGGATGAGGTGGATGCCGACGGCCCGGCTCATCTGGGCCAGACGGACGATGCCGGCTTCCAGTTCGCGCGGATAAGTGGACATGATGTCGGCCAATTCATCCAGGATTATGACGATGAAAGGCATGGAGTCGGTTTTTTCCGGATTCTGTCCGTGGATGTTCTTGTGATATGAATCCACGTCGCGCACGCCGCTTGCCTGCAATATATTGTAGCGGCGTTCCATTTCCTTTGCCGCCCATTTGAGAGAAAGGATGGCTTTTTTCGGGTCCGTAATGACAGGCGTGAGCAGATGAGGAATTTTATTGTAGAGAGTGAGTTCGACGCGCTTGGGGTCTATCATTATCAGTTTCAGTTTTTTCGGCGAGCATCTGTAGAGCAAGGAGACGATGAGAGAATGAATCGTCACGGATTTGCCCGAGCCCGTGGCGCCGGCTATGAGCAGGTGGGGCATTTTTCCCAGATTGGCGAAATGAGATTTACCCGATATGCCTTTGCCCAGAGAAACCAGGAGCGGCTTGTCGGAATCCTGGAACTCTTCGGAAGAAAAGAGAGTGCCGAGGCCGACCGTGGTTTTCGTGGTATTCGGTATTTCAATGCCGACCAGGGATTTTCCCGGAATGGGAGCCTCTATGCGCAGAGGATGAGCGGCCAGAGCCAGAGCCAGGTCGTTTTGCAGAGCGACGATACGCGAGAGCTTCACACCCTCCGCCGGTTTGAGAGCGTAACGAGTGACGGAAGGACCGATGGACACCTCGTCCATTTCCACATCTATGCCGAAATTAGCGAGCGTTCTCTTGATGATGTTCGCGTTCGCTTTGACGTCTCCGACCACGGGCCTGCCCCTATCACGCTCCAGAAAAGAGAGTGGAGGGGGAATATAAATCCTGTCATCGTCCCGCAGTCCGGATTTGATGAATTCTGTGTCGTCATCGCCTGCGGCCGGAGCCGGTTGCATAATCTGCTTCTGTTTTTTATCCGAATCTGAAGTAGCTTCTTTTTTTGATTTCTCGTCATTCTCCCTTCCCGTGTTTTTTTTCTGTTCTTCTTCAAAAGGCGCGGAAAGTTTCACATTTATGTCTTCTTCATCATCCTCCCTATCATCCTCGTCTCTCTCTCCGTTTCTTTCCTGTTCTCTGCTGAATCGGAATAGAGATTTCAAGTTCATTTCTCGGTTGAAAGCTATAAGGACGGAGATGACGACCAGCGCGACTAGAAAGACCAGACTGGCCGTCCGCTCGAACAATCTCACGAGCGGATAGGCGATCCAGGCGCCGACCCGGCCGCCGGCCGCCGGCGAAACGATATCAATGATGCCCAGAGTTCCGACGAGGAAAGGAACGGAACCGTACAACTTTGCGCCGTCAAAATTTCTGTGCAGATTTCGTAGAAAGGTGATGCCCAAAACGACAAATATGAGAGGCAGGAGATAGTAGCCTACGCCGAGGAGATATGAAAGACCCAAAAAGACATAATGACCGGCGATGCCCGCCCTGTCCCAAATGGCCAGAGAGGCGAATATGGCCAGAACAAAAAACACGACCGCCGACACCCCTTGGACGGTTTCGCCCGCGAGCTCTTGAAAAAATCCGTCATCTGATTTTTTCTTGCCGTTCTTTGGCGGAACAGCGTCGTCGCGGCCGATTTTTTTCTTTGACATGGAACCATTGTATCATGCGTAAAATGGTCACGTCGCGGCTATTCCGAAGACAGATTTTGTGATGATTTTTGTAATGGT
Source organism: Patescibacteria group bacterium (assembly GCA_038064295.1). GTDB lineage: Bacteria > Patescibacteriota > Minisyncoccia > Phycocordibacterales > UBA6065 > UBA6065. The sequence goes on along the minus strand of JBBTTH010000025.1, from coordinate 10,229 downwards.
ACGACCCTCTTGAATTGCGCATTGCGCATTTTTTTCTTTTGTGTCGGAGGGTAGAGAGACCTTTACGTCCTTTACAGATAGGGTTTATAATGGACATGCTAGGGGTTGATAATTTCCTTTAAAGGACGTATCATCAAAAGGACATAGAGAGAATCTTTCAAGGACATTTTTTAAAAGACACCTTTTAGACCCATATTTAAACGATTTTATGGAAAACAAGACAGGGGGTAATACGGAAAATGAAAAAATGGAATCACATGACGGAAGTTCCCGCACCTTTCTTTCTCTGTTTGACAAAAATTCCCATTTTATTTTTATATACAAAAAGACAGAAAAACTGATAGCGGCCATTTATATGATTACCAATTACGTGAGAGACGACGAACCTCTGAAATGGCGGCTCCGCGAAGGTGTCCTGGAACTGCTCTCCCTCAGCATCGCCTTCACGGAAGTTTCTCTCTCGGAACACCGGAGGCTATTGAAAGAGTACAGAGCGGTTTCCGTTGAAATTATATCTCTCTCTGAAATAGCTATGCACGGAGGCCTCGTTTCAGAAATGAACCATAAGGTTTTGAAGAGAGAATTTGAAAATCTGCTTTCTGTCATGGAAGACGACGAGAGTAGGAAAGCCCACGAGGGGAGCGTCATCTTGACTGCCGGTTTTTTTGACCCGGTCCAGGAGTCAAATCACCGGTCAGATGCCGAAACCCCCATCGCTTCCACGGCTGATTTTTCCAAAAAACGCGATGATGTCCTTTATGCAACCACGCGTGATTCTCTTAAAGGACATTTTCAAAAAGCGCCCGTGCCGGATATTGATTTGTCTAGGACAAAGGGGAAAACAGAGTATTTGCCAAAAGTCCCAGCGAGGGCTTTTGGTGTCAAAGATGACAGAAAGGCCATTATAACGAGACTCTTATCCAAAAAAGGCGGTTTGAATATAAAGGACTTCAGCCAGGCCATAAGAAGCTGTAGCGAGAAAACCATTCAGAGAGAGCTTTTAGCCATGGTTACGTCAGGTGTCCTAAAGAAAGAAGGAGAGAGGCGCTGGAGCACTTATTCTCTGGCCAATAGATGAATTCTGAGGATTCTTGCCTTTTTGGTCATTTTAACCTAGTATTGCCTTGTGGTTATTGTTCCTCCCACGAGGCGCAAAAAGGCCTTAAATTAAGCTTTTTTCGTTATCCACATATAAGGTTTTGCGCATCCTTGCTTAAAGCCTTATAATTACCCCGTTACTATCTCGCGCCTTTGTGTCGAACCGAGCGATTTGTTTTCAGGTTCTGAAAATAAATCGCTCGGAAAAATAAAGCCGAGAATAGTCGAGTTTGCTTCCGTCGCTGTCGAAGCGCGGAGCGAATGAAAGATTATAAAAGTTAAGTCTAACTTGGAACGGCAAGCAATATTTATAAATTAGCAAGTCTTCCGTTTCATCATTAATAGAAGTACACACAAAATATGTTAAATTCAAAAACTTCGAAAATTGTGGCGGCGGTCGTGGGTTTCACCATGGCCCTCACAGTCTTCGTAGCGGTAGGTGCAAATACGGCGTCCGCGCAGACGATGACTGCAACCCAGCTCATTGACCTGCTCATCGCCGCAGGCATTATCCCTGCTGACAAAGCAGCCGCGGCCCGCGCCGCAGTCGCTTCGCCGGCTATGACTACGTTTACTCGCGACCTCACCGTAGGTTCTACGGGCGCCGATGTTACGGCCCTCCAGAATGCAGTCGGAGTATCCCCTGCAACAGGTTACTTTGGTTCAATTACCAAAGCAGCTGTTCAG
>JBBTTH010000025.1:0-8434 GCA_038064295.1 Patescibacteria group bacterium | reverse complement strand
AGGCGTACCAGGCTTCCAAAAGCATCATAACAACCGGTTATGTCGGCCCTCTCACGAGAGCTGCACTTAACGGTTCTGCAACTACAGGCGGAACAACTGGTGGTACTACAGGCGGAACAACTGGTGGTTCAACAGGCGTTGTTAACACAGGTATAGAAGGTTCGATATCGGCCGTTCAGACAAATATTGGTGTCCAATCGACTGTCTACGAAGGTCAAAAGAAAATTGGAATTCTCGCTGTTACACTTGAAGCTAAATCTTCAGACATCTCTGTTCAGAGAGTCAAGATTGACCTCGGTACAGCAACGACGGTTTATACCAAAATCTTTGACACTATTTATGTCACAGAAGGTGATACAGTTCTTGCTCAAGCAGACTTGAACTCAAACACAGTTGTAAAGGATAGTAGCATATACTACATCACTCTGGCTGGATTCAACTCGGTTATTCCTCGCAACACAAAGAAGACTTACACCATAAAAATGGATCTTAAATCAGGCATTGATTCTACAGATATTGATACCGAGACATTCGTTATTCGGTTTGCTGCAAACGGTGTCCGCGGTGTTGACCAGGCCGGTATTGATCAGTACGCAGCAGGCACAACTATCACGAAAACGGTCAATGTAGACCCTTCTCTTATTGATTCCGCATCTCTTGCGGTTTCTGCAAATTCAGCTACTACAAAGAAAGCTAACATTATAGCTTCTGAAGGTTCGGCTGATGACGAGTTAGACAAAGTCACTCTCTTGCTCGCCGATTTCAAATCCGGCAAAGATGATGTTACTTTGACAGACCTCGTTGTTGACGTCACAAAGGCAGGCACGGGAGGCGCATTGGCATCTTCTTCAAATGTCTATCTCTATGACGGTGCAACACAGATTGACAGTGCATCTGTGTCTTCAAACTCTGCAACGTTCAGTGATATTGATATCTTAATTCCAAAAGATACTACGAAGACCCTCACGATCAAAGCTGATATTCGTAGCGCTAACGGTACAGTATCCCAAATAGCGGCTGATATAGACACAGCTGATGTCACAGCAGAAAATTCAGCCGGTACCTCAATTACCGAAACTGGTTCTGCTGCAGGAAATACTCAGTATGTAACGAACGTAGGTGCAGAAATATCATTGGTTTCGAAATCAATCGCAGCCGCTGGTGCTCCACAGAATAACGGTATAACAACAAACGTTTCTACATCGACTATGTCGGCAACGTTTAATGTCAAGATTAAGGCAGTTGGTTCCGCTATTCAATTTGGCACGAACGCTTCTTCTTCACCTCTGTTCGCATCGTCAACCAACTCGGTTGCAGGTACCTCGTATGGTCCATCGTTCAAGGTATATCGAGGTGGTGTTGAGCAGACAACTCTCAGTTCTTACTCAACCACGACTGATTGGGCGACTCCTAGCGGTGTAACAACCACCGGTTTGACCGAGACATGGTCGTTGGCTGATGGAAGTGAAGTTACAGTTCCTGTAACTTTCAAAATCCTAGGTCGTTCGACTAGTGCGGCATTTACAGACGGTCTCTACTCGATTAGTCTGGAAAGTGTCCAGCCTAATGCTCCGTATGCAGCCACATTCATGGCCGGGGAATCGGATTGGAGAACTGGTTCAGTAGCATTCCCTTAACCCTCATACGGTTAACGGCCTAGCGGTCCGGGTTTTTTCCAAAAAACCAGGATTCGTCTAGCGGAAGCAAAACCGCCCGCAAGGGCGGTTTTGCTTTGTCCGGTCATGGAGATTTCTCTAGAACTTTTTGTCTTTATTTCTGTATAATGTATGCATGAAACACGGAGAGCGGGGAATTATAAAAGTACTCATCGTCCTCGTCATAGGCTTTTCAGTTCTCTTCCTGTTTTTTGCCATGGCGGCGAAATATATCTCGCCCATAGGGTCTTCTCTCTCCGAATCCGCTCTGTCGCCTAGCGATTCATACTATTCTCCCTCTTATCCAGGTTACGAAAATCAGACAAATTCCATCCTCAATTTTCTGGATTCCGGAAATTACGGCAGTTATTCCGGCGGACCGTATAGAACAGCCGACAGCATGGACGGCAAGAACCGTTCAAAATACGCCGGTCAGATTTACTTGTCGTCCGGTAACGCCGGTTACACGATTCAACCGTATGAAGAATACATAACCGTCAAAAACGAAGGAGCTCCGGTCAATATCACCGGCTGGAGAGTGACAAACGGCAAAGGCACCAGGCCGATAGAATACAGCCAAAACAGCTATGTCTATCCGTCGGCGGAATCCGCCGTCATAGGGCAGGGCACCGAATTTTTAGACCCAAGCGGAAAATATGCCGTAGGTCCGGTTGTTTTGGGAACAGGCGATACGGCCATTCTCACCACCAGCGGTCCTTTCATCTATTTTCCTCTGCCCATAAATACGAATTTCCGCGAAAATATATGCTTGGGCTATTTGGAAAACTATCCTTTTAATCCACCTATGGAACAACAATGTCCGTATCCGACAAACGACCCGCAAATTCGCACGGTGACGGACGAATGTTACGACTATCTCCAATCACTCAATCGCTGTCAAAATCCCCAAAAAACCGACGTAGTGCGTTTTGACGGACTGACGTCTCAATGCCGGAATTTCATAAAGGCGCGCCTCAATTATCCTTCCTGTGTGGCAAACAACAGATATTCGCCGGGCTTTGCGGGCAAGCAATGGAGAATATTTCTGGGCAAGTCTCATGAACTCTGGGCCGGCAGGAGAGAGGTAATTACTTTATACGACTCCACAGACTTGATTGTCGGTCAAATAAGTTATTAAATTTTCTTTAGAATTTCTTTATCTTTTTTTGCGACCATATGTCGCATGAAGGAAAAAAGAAAAAAGGACATATTTTTGAGCGGATTATTTATTTTAATCTCCGGTATTTTTCCGCTCGCGACTTATGCTCAAATCGTCATCACCGAAGTGATGTATGACCTCCCGGGAACCGATGCCGGCAGGGAATGGATAGAGGTAAAAAACAACGGAGATACGGCTATTGATTTGTCCTTATACAGGCTCTTTGAGGCTGAAACAAATCATAAAATAAACCAAACAGGTGAAACTTTGCTTGGTCCAAATAGTTTTGCCGTCATTGCCGATGACCCAAACAAATTTAAAACTGACAATCCTGATTGGATAGGTCTCATTTTTGATAGCGTGTTTTCACTTAATAACAGCGGCGAAATTTTAATTTTGAAAGATCAGGATTTATCAGACATTGATTCCATCTCATATTCTCCGTCAATCGGCGGACAGGGAGACGGGATGTCTCTTCAAAAAGCCGTTTCCGGTTGGATAGTCGCTCTGTCTACGCCAGGACGGGAAATTGATGAGAGTTCATATAAAACCATCGCCAGTACAACAAATATGACAGACACAACAACCGCCAGCACCACAATGGTCACGACGGACACGGGCGGAGAACAGGCTTCATATTCTTCACATTCAAACCAATCAATTGCTACCGTATCTCATGATCCGTTCGAACTTGAAGTAACGGCCGGCCGGCCACGGCTGGGTTTTGTCGATGTACCGCTATTTTTTGAAGCAAAAACGAAAAGCGCAAAAAATATTCCTCTAGGCAATGCCGTGGCCAGTCTCTGGTCCATGGGTGATGGTACGCAGAAATCCGGTCAATTTATATCACACGCGTATGAGTTTGCCGGTGAATATGTCGTCATTCTCAACAGTCAAAGTGGGGGAGCGAGTGCTGTTTCAAAAGTGAGAATTAAAGTTGTTGAACCAAAGCCGGCGATTAATTTTGCAAACACGGAATATATAGAAATCCATAACCGGGATGTCCATGAACTCAACCTCGGCGGTTTTATACTCGAGACGAACGGCGGACGTTTTATCATACCGATTGATACCATAATTCCTTCTCGTTTATCGGTGAAATTACCGGTCTCTGTGACAAAACTTTCGGTCTTGAAAGATTTTGTCAGAATTGCCAATCCAAAAGGCAAAATTTTAACCACCAAACCAATCAATGATTCCGTATTACTGAACATAGCCGGATCCCCCATCATTCTCCTGCCTGGAGGCATGAGTGAAAAAGAGTTTATTAAAAAATTAAAAGACTTGTTTAAAAAGTAACATGAAAAATGATACAATAAAGCCATGTTTGACAAGACTTTTTTCAAATTCGCCCTGGGGCTCGCTGTCATCATCCTCTTTGGCGTGGGGACGCTCTATATCGCCGGGTACTGGAGCGATGGCAGCGAGAGCGATCAGACGGCGGCCGTCCGCTGATTTTTTTCTGCTTTTCAATTTCCTGATTTTCGGCGCAGCTTTCTCGTTTTCTTTCTTTGCCGGCGCGGTTTCGGCTTACACTCTGGCGCCGGAGCGCATATCAGGCGACGTAGCATGGCGTGCCGATGAGAGCCCTTTTGTGATTTCTTCCGACTTGACCGTGGAAGACGGCGCAAAGCTTTCCATAGAATCCGGCGCCACTGTCGCCGTTTCTGGCGACCGTTTTATTTCCGTGTACGGCGAGATAGCCTTTGGAAACGGAGGCTCTCAAAAAACGGTCATTGATTCCACCATGAATTTGCTGAACCAGTTTCAGGAATTCGGCCTCGTAGCCTTTGACGGAGAGCTCCATGTGGATGTCTACGGCGGCAGAGCCAGTTTCACGGGCATTGATTCCGGAATTCCCCTCCATATCCAATCTGACGGCGGGAATATTCTCTCGCGGGACAGTTTTTTGCCACGGAGCGAAATCACTCTCACGAACCGCGCCTCGGGAGAGATAAACAATTCTATATTGGAATCGAGCGACAATATCATGCTCTTGGGCACGAGCAGCCTCTCTGTTTCCGATTCCAATATCACAGGCGGTTCTGCCAGCGGGTCCCTCTTCAACATCTTCAGGGGGTCAAGCGTCAGATTTGAAAACTCCGTCATATCCCCCATGTTTTCGGATTTTGCCCTCCTGCTCGACGGCTCGTCCCTCTCCGCGACATCGACGAGAGTGTCAGACATGAATTCATACGGCATTCAGGCCAGCCGGGGAAGCCGTGTTTCCCTGTTTGACACTACGATGGACACCATACTCTCGCCGTCTGCCAGTTCGGCTTTCGTGATGCTCGTCGGTTCAAAGGCGGATATAGCCGAATCCAGATTTTTAAACACGGAGAGCAACGCCATTGAATTATACCAGCACAATGGAATCTATTCGGAGCTCTCACTCGCCGATTCAACGATTGAAGATTACGGCCAGGCGGGCATTTCCGCCGTCCAGGCGAATTTGTCGGTCAGAAATTCAATCATCCGTCGGGGAGCCATAGGCATAGAAAACATATTCGCTACGAGCACGATTTCAAATTCCAATATAAGCGGAAATTCGCTCTACGGAATCACGGCTTACACTTCCGCATACGCCGTTTCAGCGCGGAATAATTTTTGGGGAGACGCATCGGGGCCGCGGCAGGCGGTTTTGAATCCGGACGGCCTTGGAAACGCCGTTTCGGACAATGTTTTGTTCTCTCCATGGCTTTTGGCTAACCCAAAAACCTCTTGCTGTTCCAGCGTTCTGTTCCTGCCGGGCATGGAGGCCAGCAGACTATACGTTTCGGAAGACAGGAAAGGCGGTGGCAGGGAGACGAGGCTGTGGGAACCATCGTCGTTTGCCAGTGCGAGAACGTCTGAACTTTTTATGAACGACGCGGGCGAGAGTATCCGTTCCGACATATATACCCGCGATGTCATAGACGAGGCCCTGGTCTCCGTCGCCGGACCGAATATTTACAAGTCTTTCATTGTCATGATGGATGGCTTGAAAAAAGACGGAACGATCACGGACTGGGAGTCCATAGCCTATGACTGGCGCTTGCCGCTCGCGAGGATTCTCTCGAGCGGAGGACAGGCGGGAAAGAATATCTCGTATCTCAAAGCCACTTCCTCCCCGTACATAATTCAAGAGCTGGAAAATTTGGCAAAAAATTCCAAGACGGGCCGGGTGACACTCATCGCTCATTCAAACGGCGGGCTTTTGGCAAAATCTCTCATGATGCGACTCTCGGAAATGAAGCTGGAAAATCTCGTAGACAGGATAATCTTTGTGGCCGTTCCACAGACAGGTACGCCGCAAGCCGTCGGCGCCCTGCTCCATGGTTTCGGCCAGAGTATTCCATTCATCCTATCGGCCAAGACAGCCATGGAATTCGGGCTGAATATGCCTGGCGCTTATAATCTGCTACCTAGCGCTTCATATTTTGATTTTGTTTCCGATCCTGTCATAAAACTCCGGGAAAGCGGGACAAATATCGCTTCATCAACTCTCCTCCGTGATTTTCTCGCTGAAAAAAAGCTCAACCCCCTGCTTTTGAAAGATTCAAAAGCGGCACACGAATCTCTGGATAGGTGGCTCTCGCCGGCGAATATAGAACTCATTCAAATTGCCGGATGGGGACTGGACACGGTATCCGGAATTGAATATTACCGCGGTATAAAGCGGGGAAAACCGGTTACCCGATACAAGCCGGTCATGGTGGTCGACGGTGACAATACCGTCGTCGTCCCGAGTGCCCTGGCGATGGCCACTTCCACGCCGAACATACGGAGATATTGGCTGGATTTGGGTGCGCATAACAAGGCCTCATTTCTCGGGAGAAAGCACGGCAATATTCTGGAGGTGGAAAGTTTAAGAAACTTTTTGAAAAATATCATTAAAAAGGAAAATCAGACACTTCCTCTCTATATATCAACTACTACTCCTATTTCAACCGCGCCAGACAAAAGACTTCGTTTTACTCTTCACTCGCCATCGCTCAGGTTAAACCTCTACGACGGGGAAGGCAATCATACAGGTATTTCGACCACCACTGGCTATGTTGAGGAGAAAATTCCGAGCGCTTATTACCAGGAATTCGGTCAGGTTAAATATATCAGCGTTCCTGTTTCTCTCTCTGCCGGACGATACGATTCGAAACCCAGTTTGCGCCTTACCATTACCATGAGTAAAAGTGGCGAAAGTCGCATTTTCAGTTCAGAAACTATTGATGCACCAGATTCATTTACTCTCGAGATTGATGAAGTGGTCGGAAACAAAATTTCAACTACGACATCTTTTACCGATATTCCTTCAGAGGAAAAAATGCTCGCGGTATTGGACATATACGAATCAATTTCCGGCTTGCCGCCGTTAAAAGTTGATGGCAATGGCGATGGCGTTGTGGATTTTGAAGTGAAGCCCGGAGAAATTTTTGTGGCGGCGGAAGCGGTTTCTGAAAATCAGGAAATTATTATAAGTAATAAAGCCAGTAATTTTATGGAAATAATATATAAAAAAACAGAGCCGGAAATTTTTGCCTCTGAAAATAGACACGGGCAAAGCCGACGTCTGACTGCGAAGCCGCCGGATACGGCGGTAGCCCGCAAGACTTCAATGAGAGATATACAAGAGCTGATTGATTCCGTTAAACTGCCGGCATCAGTCAGGATGACCACCGATGAAATGGTCAAAGCGGCAGACGCAAGCCTCCAGACTGCCGCAGTTTTTGGCAGCGGTCAAACCACGAGAGATTCCGTCCGTTCGGTAGCGTCCATTATCATTGCTATACTGAAAGCAATATGGGCGTGGATTCTCAGACTATTTGTTTTATGACAAGAATTATGACAAGAAAAAAAGTCTGCATTGTTTCTCTCATAGGACTTGTTTTGGGAATAGCGATTGACCCGTATATCATCGGCCTCTGCGCTACTGACAAGAGTCTCTGCATATTTGATTCACTGGCGCACATACTGGGTAAACCCCTCGTAATAATTTTTCTTCCCCTGTTTCTCGTTTCTGTCGCGATGTTTCGTTTCAAAAAGCAAATATTTGATACATGGGTCAGATTTGTCTATTTTTGGCTTCCGATAACCGCGCTATTTGTCATATTGGCGCCGGAATATGACAGTTCCCTTTTGAATATTCAAAAGGACAGCGTTTCTCTGTTTATGAGCGGTTTATTCATGATTGTCAGTTTTTTTCTTGTCGTCTATATATCAATAAAGGGTGGTAAGCCGAATGAAAAAAGTTATCCACAAATATAATTATTCTGTCCAGAGCAACTGATATACTTACATACGTAATACAGACCTTTCCCGGCGGTATTATTTATTATTTAATCGCTTTGGCTATGTACGTAAAAAACTTGGTTGGTAAAATTTTGAGTCGCGGACCGGTCTCTGTGACTCTGGCGGTCGTATTATCAGTCCTCGTCGTTACCGCGACAGTCGGCGCGGCCACGACTATCAGCACCAATATAAACACCGGAGGGACTCTTGCGGTTACAGGTGCTTCGACTCTCAGTGGCGCTACGGAACTCAACGGTAGTACGACTATCGGCAATGCGGCGGCGGACAACATTACCATAACCGGTCATGCCACGAGCTCAAATACGTTCGCCACGCTCGGCAATTTGTATGTAAA
>JBBTTH010000024.1:0-1576 GCA_038064295.1 Patescibacteria group bacterium | reverse complement strand
TGCCCGCGGGCAGAAGCCCGTTCCGGTCTATTTTTTTCAAGTGTTCCTCCATCAAGTCAAACATGTCGGAGAACCTGGCGTCAATGATTTCATCCAGCTTTTTCTTCGGGAACTGGACCGCCGACAGGACCCCGCGTTTCAAGTTTTCTGCGTCCTCTATGGACGTTCTCAGGCCGAGGGCGATGTCGTTTGTGATGTCGGTCGAGCCGAGAGGAAAAACTTCCAGAGAAATCGGCAGATTATTTTCAAAGACGACGATTGAAACCGTCTCGGCGCCGATATTGGCCAATAGACAGCCGGCCACTTTCTGGTTTTTTGACAGAGTGACCAGAGAAGAAGCCAAGGGCCCTGCCACAATATCCAGGACTTCAATGCCCGCGTCGGTTACGGTTTCCACCAAGTCGTTCAGATGCTGGGCGAGACACGTCACAAAGAGCGCTCGGGTTTCCAGTTTGTTCCCCTTCATGCCGCTCGGCCTGCCGAATACCAGCTTGTTGTCAATCTTGTAAGACAGAGGAACTGTATGAATGATGCGGCGGTTTATGATTTGTCCGCCGGGAATGTTTTTCTCGGCCGCGCGGACGGCTTTTTCCATATCCATGTCCGTCACTTCCGAATCGGCGCGCGATATGACGGCGGCGCCGGTAGAGATGACGCTCGCAAGGCTCATGCCGCCGATTGAAACAAAAGCACGCCTGATTTTCACTCCCGAGGTTTTTTCGGCCTGCGCCACGGCTTCCATAACGCTCCCCGTCGCTTCGCGGACGTTTACGATATAGCCGTGGCGCAGACCCCGCGATTCGGCCCGGCCGGTGCCTATGATTCTGGCGAGAGTCCTCTCGTCGGCCGGATTGGATTCCGCCATGACGACTTTGGTTTCGTATGTGCCTATGTCTATGCCTGTGGCTATGTGTGCGCGCATGTATGTAAAAACAGAACCAAGTTGTGTCAATTCAACCCCACTCGCGAGATAAAACCTCGCACCGTTTCGCGTCCTACCCCCCAAACTACATTCCAAACTGCTTTCGAAATTTGGCTTCCGTTCTCTCCATTGTACTCCCATGAACCATTCCTTTCAAATGGACAAGTCCGTGGATATAGAGATAACCTATGAATTTTGGGAAAGTCTCGCCGAAATCGGGCGCTTGCCTCTTCGCTTCAATCGGGTTTATGAAAATTTCTCCGGCGTTTTCATCCAGATTGAAAGACAAGACATCGGAAATGTGATTTTTACCTCGGGTTTTGAGATTCATCTTACTCGACTCTCCGTCGCCGATGAAAACGAGAGAGAGGTCATAGTCCCGTCCCAAAACAGCGTTTTTTATGGGCGCAAAAGGCAGACGGGGGAGCCTGTTTCTGGTTTTATTCAGCACGGAAAAATTAGTCATTATCTCTTGCCTCTGCCGCGCTCACGGTCGGGATTTATCTTGCCGAGCTTTATATCCCTGGCCATTTCCGCACGATGTTTTATGGACTTCAGGGTTTTCATCTTTGTCTTGTAGTGGGAGAGGATGCGCTCATGGTAGCGAATGCCGCGGACGCGGGGTAAAATACCCGACCCTTGGACGCGCTTTGT
>JBBTTH010000023.1:0-3762 GCA_038064295.1 Patescibacteria group bacterium | reverse complement strand
CTCGAGCTTTGAATAGACGATTGTGTGCTGTTTGGGAAGGATCTTCGGGCGATATCTTGCGGAGAGCCAGACATATTTATCTATGGTCGTGCCTATGATAAAGGAACCGTGTTTTTTATAGAACGACTCGTAGTCTGTCGATCCTCCAAAAAAAGATATTCGCAAAGGTGTTTTTACGATGATCATATGGAGTTGAGAATTTCACAGAGCGCGAAGATCTTCTTCTGGTCAAGATTGGGGTAGTTCCCGATATACCAGCCGAAGTGATGCACATGATTTACGTTAGGATATTTCTTGTATTCGTCGCCGACGAGCTTTCTCATATAGGGTTGCATGAGCTGGTTGCCGCCTCCGGACATGCCTCTTCGGAATTCGATCTTATTCTCTCGGAGCGTTTTCTCTACTTTGTCCCTTTGGGCGAAATCTTTGTTCTTGAGAAGCAGCGTAAAGGCGTAATTCGAATTGCCGGCCTGATCGAAGGCGGTGTAATACTTCTTCTTATCGACATTGTCTAGGAAGATCTTCAAGTTCTTCGTTCTGACGATGTTGTTCTTATCGAGCTTGCCCAGCTGATTGAGGGCTATCACCGCGTTTATCTCGGTGCTCCGCATGTTGTATGCGGGGGAGGAGAATATGAAATCAGGATTGAGGTCAGGGTATCTATCCTTGAATGAATTTTTAAGCGAGTCGTCGGTGGATTCGCGCACCATCCCGTGAGAACGGAATTTCCGGGCATACTGATATATCTCATGATCGTTGGTCGAGATGATTCCGCCCTCGATGGAAGTCATGTGATGGGCGTAATAGAAGGAGAAGTTCGATGCCGTGCCGAACGAGCCGCACTTCTGTCCGTTAAACGTAGCTCCGTGCGATTCGCAGACGTCTTCGACGAGCATGATCTTCTTTTCCTTGCAGAGATCGAGGAGTTCCTGTGAGAGCCCGTTGTAGCCGAGAATGTGGGTGAGGAATATGGCGCGGGTCTTCTTCGTTATCTTTTTCTTTATCTCTTTGACGTCGAGAGCGAGGGTCTTTAGGTTTATATCGCAGAACACCGGGACGAATCCGTTCTGGATGACCGCCGCGATATCCGAGACCCAGGTGAGTGGAGGGACGATGATCTCTCCGCCGCCGTAGATCTCTCGGAGCGCGAGCATGGTTATCTGGTTCGCCGAGCTTCCGGAGTTCACGAAGACGCTGTATTTGACGCCGAGCCACTTAGACCACGCTTCTTCGAATTCTTTGACCTTTTTCGACTGAGTAAGGATGGGTATCTCTTTTTGTGACAAAAAGGAGATGACAGCATCGACATCGTCTCTTTCTATATTATTCGACATAAGCGGCCAGCTCTCAATCGAAGGGGTTTTAGCCTTGTTTTTTGCCATATGTATAACCAAATAGCGCTACTTCTCTATTGGAGTTGATATACAATATCATAATTAGTATAAATCTGAGAATTACGCCTTTGGTTACATCATGTTGACAATAAAAAGCGTTTCTCCATAATCAACCTACGCTTTCTAAGCATTTGCCCATAAAAAAACGTAACATAAAAAAACCGTGGCCAAGAAGATGGAAAATCAGAAAAAGAGGGAAGGAAGGGTGATAAAAAGGGTGCTTATCACAGGCATCGCCGGTTCTGGCGGAAGCTATCTCGCCGAATATATCGTGAATAACCATCCTGAAGTTAAGGTTCACGGTGCCGGGCGGTGGCACGCTACGACGACTAACGACAATCTCGCCGCTATCCGCGACAGGATAACCTTCCATGAATGCGATCTCTTGGATTTCAGTTCGGTCCTTCGTGTTCTCGAGAAAGTACGACCCGACGCGATATTCCATCTGGCGGCTCACGCGAACGTTCGAGCGTCTTTTGAGACGCCGCTCTCTGTGATGAACAACAATGTCATGGGCACGGCCAATCTCTTCGAAGCGATACGGGCGGCGAAGCTTGATCCATGGATACAGCTCTGTAGCACTTCCGAGGTGTATGGCATCGTAGATCTGAAATATGTTCCGATAAACGAAGAGACGCCTATGAGGCCATCGAGCCCGTATGCAGTGTCGAAAGTTGCTCAGGATTTGCTCGGTTTCAGCTATTTCAAAGCATACAAGATGAAGATCATAAGGACGCGCATGTTCACGTATCTCAATCCGCGAAGGACGGATCTCTTCGCAACATCTTTTGCGAGACAAGTTGTCCGCATCGAAGCAGGGCTCCAAAAGGAATTGGTCCACGGCAATCTCGATTCGATCCGCACTATCATCGACGTCAGAGACGCCATGAGGGCCTACTGGGATGCTCTTATGTACTGCGAACCAGGCGAGGCCTACAACATAGGCGGTACGACCACCATGTCCGTAGGAGATTTTCTTGCTACTCTCGTTTCTCTCGCCAAGAAGCCTATTCCGACAAGGGTTGACCCGGCGCTCCTTCGGCCGTCAGATGTCACTTTGCAGATCCCCGATACGAAGAAGTTCCTAGCCGCTACAGGCTGGAAAGCGGAGTACACATTCAAAGAGAGCATGGCCCATCTCATGGATTACTGGAGAAAGGAAATCGCAAAGGAAGTCGCGGGTAAGAAGATCTGACGTAGAATGAAGATATACGTCATAAAGCACGGACTTTGATAGCACGCGATTTGAGAACACCTCTTTCTATTCGTTCGATGTGGACAAAATGCTCAAAGGTGGCAGTCGCGCATAATTTGCTTTTTGATAAAAACAGTGATATAAATTTACCAGTTCAGCACATTCACATTTCAAAAAATCAAACGAAAGGCTAATAATGAACAGGAAATTGGACATACTATTCGTCAATCCCGACTCATCTTTTCAGGCGTATCAGGCGCTCTCCGAGAGTTTTGCCGCCATCGAGCCGCCCACGTGGGCGCTCCTTCTGGCGCAGAGCTGTCGAGCCAAAGGTTTCGGAACCGCGATCCTTGATTGCGGCGCTGAAAGGCTTTCGGCGGAGGATTCGGTAAAGCGCATCAGGGATGCGGATGCCCGGCTCGTCTGCTTCGTCATGTATGGTCAGAATCCGAATTCAGGCACTTCGAGTATGATCGGAGCGGAGCTTCTCGGCAAGGCGCTGAAGAGGGAATATCCCGAAACAATTCTTTGCTTCGTGGGTTCTCACGTAAGCGCGCTTCCCAAAGAAGTGCTAGCTCTCGATTGTGTCGACATCGTCCTTCTCAACGAGGGAGTCTATGCCCTGCATAATCTCTTGAAGAGCGATCTTCAAGACGATCTCGACAAGGTGAAGGGAATCGGACACAAGAAAAGCGGCGTGCCAGTTCTCAACGAACCAGAGCGGGTAGTGCCACAGGGTCAGATGGACATCGACCTGCCGGGATATGCGTGGGACCTCCTGCCGTATCGCGAGAAGCCGCTCGATATGTATCGCGCGCACTTCTGGCATGCCGGATTCAACCATCGGAATTCATCGCCATTCGCGGCGCTCTATACGTCGCTCGGTTGTCAGTTCCGGTGCAGTTTCTGCATGATCAACATCGTAAACCGCGTCGACAATGCCGACGGCATCGCCGCGAGCAACTCGCCTGGCATGCGTTTCTGGTCTCCGGGGTTCATCATCGGCGAGTTCGAAAAGCTCGCCACGATGGGAGTTGAGACGGTACGGATCTCGGATGAGATGTTCTTCCTCAACAAGCGCTACTTTGAGCCCTTGCTTACGTCGATCATCGACCGAGGCATCAAGCTCCGGACGTGGGCGTATTCCCGTGTCGATACGGTTCCGCCGAAATA
>JBBTTH010000022.1:0-6273 GCA_038064295.1 Patescibacteria group bacterium | reverse complement strand
AGCGGCACAATCACCTTTTTTGATTTGATGACGAGCCGAGGGTCGTGGCGACGGTCTTCGTCTATGAAAAACGATTCAATGGTCTGATATGGATAGAGAGTTTTGTCCACAGCGATGCCTGTGTCGCTCACTTCAATCGTGACTATGTCGGGCCTGCGCGAGGCGAACATGGTGAGGGTAAAAGAGCCTATGGCGATGACCACGCCAAAGAGCACATTGCCGAAAATGACGGCCGTGACGACCAGGGCGGTTGATATGATGCCGACCGTCCAATACCAATCCAGACTTTTTTCCTTGTACGAATATTCCGGCGCCTGCCAGGAGAAACTTTTCATGGAGAAATTATAACACGCTCCTATTCAGCTCATCAGACAAAAACCGGGAGTCTTTTTATCTTTGCTCTCCGCTCCGGTTTATTGTAAGTTGTAGACAGGGATAGGTGGCAGAGAGGTCTAATGCGGAAGTTTTGAAAACTTCTGTCCCTTCACGGGGACCGTGAGTTCGAATCTCACCCTATCCGCCATGAAAAATATACGACTTTTAGGAATTGATTATGGAAAGAAGAGGGTAGGCATCGCCATCAGCGACGATAGAGGTCTGATGGCTTTTCCGAAAGCGGTCCTGCCGAACGACAATTTTCTGTTCGGCGAGATAAAAAATCTGGTGGCCGGACACGGCGTGGGCAAAATAATTATCGGCGAGTCAAAAAATTACAAGATGAACGACAATCCCATAATGTCCCGCATAAAAGCTTTTAAAGACGAGCTCACGAGGGACCTCGGCATAGAAGTGGCGTATGAGAGCGAAATTCTGTCTTCGCATCAGGCTTCCCATTTCCAAGGCAAAACGAACATGACGGACGCCGCCGCCGCTTCCATAATTCTCCAGAGCTATATAGACAGGATGAAGAATAAAAAATAATATGTTTCAATACCTGTTCCAATACCTGGAACCGCAATTTCTCGTGAGCACGTTCGGCCTCATAGGTATCTTTGCCGTAGTTTTCGCCGAATCGGGTCTCTTCTTTGGTTTTTTCCTGCCGGGGGATTCGCTCCTCTTTGCGGCCGGACTCTTTGCATCGCAGGGATATTTTGAAATAACGTGGCTCGTCACGGGCGTCGCCATAGCGGCCATACTTGGTGACAGCGCGGGCTACGCATTCGGCAAACGCATCGGTCCGGCCCTGTTTTCCCGCGAAGATTCCGTATTCTTTCATAAAAGACACGCCGAGAAAGCGCGCTTGTTCTATGAAAAATACGGCATAAAGACCATAATTCTGGCCCGTTTCGTGCCCATTGTCCGCACTTTTGCGCCGATTGTGGCCGGCGTAGGCGGCATGCGCTACAAGACGTTTGTCATATACAATATAGCGGGGGGAATGCTCTGGACGCTCCTCCTCACCTTGTCCGGATATTTCCTCGGTTCAGTTTTTCCGGGCATAAGCCGGTATCTCCATATCATTGTCGTCGTCATAATTTTCATTTCAATTTTGCCCATCGTTTTTGAATGGATAAAAGGAAGGAAAAAGGGTCAAATGTAGTATACTGTTGATGATGAATCATTCGGCAAAAACGGCAAAAAATCTTCCGGCCAGGGCCTTTCCCGTGCCGGAATCGCTCATGCTCTCCAATGTTTCCATTTCCATATCCGACGGCAGACTCTCTTTTTTTGAATTGAAACGGAAATCGGGCAGAATGTTCCCAAAAGCTTTCGGCATCATGCCTTTTCCCGATATGCGCATGCAAAACATGAACCCAAATCAAAAAACGGAAGCCATCTCCGCTCTCTCCACTTTTTCCAAAACGCAAAAGTATTCCTATGTGCGCGGTATAATCCACGAGGGCGACGCTTATGTGTTCCGGATTACGGTGCCGACGGCCGAGGCAGGTGAAATCCGCCAAGCCGTTGAATCGATGCTGGAAGAAAATGTGCCGATTCCTCCGGCCGAAGCAGTTTTTGAATACGATATCGTTTCTGTTGACGGAATGCGCGGAGAGACGACTGTCGCCGTATCTGTCGTCTCGGAAAAGACGGTTTTCGCCTACACTGAATTATTGGTGTCCGGAGGGCTCCCGCCGGTTTCTTTTGAAACCGAATGCCGCGCCCTGTCCCGCGCTCTCTTTTTGCCAGGCGCAGGCAGCGTATTTCTCGTCCTCGCGATAATGGAAAAACACTCCGTCATTTATGTGGCAGAGAACGGGACGGCCGTTTTCAGCTCTTCTGTAGAAGTTGGCTCGAGAGATATAAATCAGATTATGGCAAAGACACTCGGCGCAAGTATAGATGTCGCGAAGAAAATGAAAAGGGAAAACGGCGGAGATGTTTTTGACGCGGGAATTCCTGTTTTTTCAACTATCCGCGATGAAATGGAAAAAGTGCTGATTTTCTGGAAGACCCAGGAGAAGAAAATAAAAAACTTTTCCGATGTTTCCGGTATCATGCTCGCGGGAAGCGATTCTCTCATACCGGGTTTTGCCAGATATGTTTCCGTCTGCTTCAAAATGCCGGTTTCCGTAGGGTCGGTCTGGACAAACGTGCTCTCTCCCGAAGAAAGCGTGCCATCTCTATCGCAGAGAGATTCGCTCGATTACGGACCGTGCATAGGAACGCTCATATAACATGTTCACATTTCTGAAAGGAGAATACAGGCGGAAAATCGTGGGCGAATATCGCCGCAGGCTCTCCGTTTTCGGTCTCAGCCTCGTTTTGTTTTCCGTTTTGGTTTTGGCCGGTCTCGCTCTGCCTGTGTTTATAAATCTCCGCGCGGAGAGGAACGCGGCGCTCATGAGCCGGAAGGCCGTATCCCAAAAAATGACGGATGGCGGATTTTCGGAAATCGAGACGCGGGTCAAAAAATTGAATGAAATGGCGGCAATCATAAATCAGAGGAGCGGTGAACGGCCGCTTGTTTCCATCATAGAAAAGATTATTAGAGAGAAAGAAAGCGGTATCTCCGTTTCTTCTCTATCTATGGAGAGAAAAAACGATGGCTGGACCATAACTGTCGCCGGCAGGGCAATGTCCCGCGAGGCGCTCTCGAATTTTTCAAAAAAACTGGCCGTCATGCCGTCATTTTCGGCGGTCGACCTGCCGGTTTCCAGCCTGGCCAAAAGCGAGAACATTTCTTTTATCGTTTCCTTGCGTTCTAAATTTTGATTATGAAAACACACGGGTTTAAAAAGACACTCATAATAATTCTATGGCTTCTCATAACGGTCCTCTTTGCCGCATGGATTTTTGTTATTGCAGAGAGTTATTCGTACAGGTCCGAAATCGTCCGCATATCGGATGAAATAGAATCCGCCATGAATCGTGATTCATACCTATCCTCCATCCGCAATGTTCTGCGCGGAACCGAGGGCGATGTCGGTACGATTGAAGGCAGATTTATCCTGCCGGACGACGTGTCTGACTTTATAGAATTTCTGGAGAAGCAGGCGCGGGACTTGGGAATAAAAGCCGAATTGACAGACATCAATTTGGATACGGCAGTCAAAAATTCCGCCTTTCGCGTCTTGCGTGTGAGAATGAGCGCCTTGAATTCATGGCAGGAAGCAGTTTCTCTCATAAATGCCCTGGAGATGATGCCATATATAGCGAGCATAGACCGCGTGAATTTATCAAAAGCGACCGACACCGGAATTGGCTCGGAAGTCCCTCCGAAATCCGTCTGGAACGTCGTCATTGATATATCTCAATACGTCAAATGAAAATCACAACCGCAAAATTCCATAAATTCGGTGAAATCGCCAAAAATCTGGGGAGCAATCCCTGGCTGGACTGGTATTTCATCATTTTATGTTTTGTTCTTCTCCTGTGCGCGGCTGTTTTGGTCAACCTGTTTTTCTATGACAGACTGTCTCTGCGCGGCTGGGAAGCCGTAAATATTCCGGACATGACCGAGCCGTTGGACAGGGAGGATATAAATCAAGCGATACAAAAACTCGATGATAGAGAACTCAATTTCAAAAATCTGCCTCAGACGGTTTTTTCCGACCCGTCGTTCTAGGTTTAAAGCGATGTCTCACCGGTCTGGCGTTTTTTTATTCTTGTCCCCTCGGTTGGAATCGAACCAACATCGACGGCTTAGAAGTCCGCAGTTCTGATCCATTGAACTACGAGGGGATGCCTGTGCGCCCTGAGGGACTTGAACCCCCGACCTTCTCAGTGTAAATGAGCCGCTCTACCAACTGAGCTAAGGGCGCGTATTTTTAATCCAGGTATTTATAGCCTATTTCTTGCATCTCTTCAAGCGCCGTGTTAAATTGACGGCCTATGGAAAGCAAAATAATCGTTTCGCCTATAGATATGAAATCCCGAAAAACTCTCGGGCTACGCTCAGGCGACAATGTCCGCGTCTGGCAGAAAATCAAAGAAGGTGAAAAAACTCGCCTCCAGGCGTTTGACGGTCTCATTCTGGCCAGAAAGCACGGTAATGAAGCGGGCGCCACTTTCACTGTTCGAAAAGTCATAGACGGCGTGGGCGTAGAGAGAATTTTTCCCCTCTATTCGCCGGTCATAGACGAAATTGAAATTGTCCGCCGTTCAAAAGTTCGCCGTTCAAAACTGTATTTCGTGCGCGAAAAAGCCGCAAAAGAAATCCGCCGACAGATGAAAAAAATACGGGCTGAAAAACCGGAGAGGACGGACGTCGTTCCGAGAGTTCCGAAAAATTCGGAAGAAAAAGAAGAGGTTGTGAAGTAAATAACTGACGGGGTTATTCAAAAAAATTTGAAAACAGCTCTGTTTTCGGCTATGATTGTCACGCTGGTTTGTATGCTCGGGTGTTGTAATTAGTAGCCAAGCACGCTTGAGGTGCGTGTGCCGTAAGGCGTGGAGGTGCAAGTCCTCTCCCGAGCACCAGAAACAGCGGCGGAGGCCTGCGCCTCCGCCGCTGTTTCAGAGGATGGTGCCTATAGTTTAGTGGCAAAACTCAAGTTTGTGGAACTTGTATCGAGAGTCCGATTCTCTCTAGGCACCCATCAATTTTTTCTCCAATTTAGCCCTTATTCATAGGGTTATTTTGGTTCAAACTTGTTCCCGGAACCCAAAATCTGCCGGTTCTGTATATAATTGACACATGTTCTCCAGCGCGCGATTGTTTTTCCGGAAATACGAGAGATGGATTTCACCAATGACCGTGGTCGTAGGCTTCATCTTTGACAGTTTCACTTTGCGTCGGATAGACGTTTTTTTCAGCAATGCCGTTCTCTTTTTTTATCTCGCCGTCTCGGCGCTTTCAATTCTCCTGCTCAATATCCACGGACACAGGCGGGACGATTCTCTGCGCGGGGAAACCCTCCATTTCATCCTCATATTCGCCATGCAGTTCTGCCTCGGCGGCCTGTTCAGCGCTTCGTTTTTGTTCTATTCAAAAAGCGGCACCATCATGGGTTCATGGCCGTTTTTGCTCATGCTCGCCACATACATTGCGGGGAATGAAATCTTGCGCAAGAATTATATTCGCCTGAGCTTTCAGATAGCCGTATTTTTTACCGCTCTCTTTTCCTACCTCATCTTCTTCTTGCCGGTTATTCTCGGTTCCATGGGAGACGCCATATTCCTGCTCTCGGGAATTTCCAGTCTGATTATTACCGGCCTCTTCGTATACATTCTCTCCTGGTTTGCTCCGGAGAGAATCAGACGGAGCGCCTCCATCGTTTCAGGCTCCGTTTTCGGACTTTTTGCGGTCATAAATACGCTCTATTTCACCAATCTCATTCCGCCCATACCTCTGGCTCTAAAAGACGCCGGCATTTACCGCTCCGTCGTCAAAATTGCCGAGGGAGCTTATGCCGTGAGAGGCGAGAGGCAGACATGGTTCAATATCTTTTCCAGAAATCCGATTATTCATGCGGTCTCGGGAGAACCCGTCTACGCCTTGTCTCTGGTCTTTGCTCCCGCCAGTCTGGAAACAAATATCGTCCATGTCTGGCAGTACTATGATGATGCGGACAAGAGATGGATTTTCTTCAATCCGATACTCCTGCGCATAGAGGGCGGCCGCGAGAATGGTTTTCGGACGTATTCGGTCAAGGAAGATATTTTTCCGGGTCTCTGGCGCGTCGACGTGCGCACGCCACGCGGACAAATCATAGGCAGACTATCATTTGATGTTGTTCCTTCAACGGGGCAAGAAGAAATTGTAACTGTCGTCAAATAGCCCGCTTTTTGTCATTTGTGAATATCGTCAAGAATTGTCCGGCGCGCATCACCCGAGTGAATTAGCACTCTAATTGCATAGTTTGCTTTTCTTCCAGAACACTTTCCTTG
>JBBTTH010000021.1:0-38094 GCA_038064295.1 Patescibacteria group bacterium | reverse complement strand
CAGAGCCGCCACGATGCCGGCAAATATAATGATTGACGTGCGGTTGCCCATGCCAAATTCGGTTATGAGCTCGCCGAGCCACATGAGGAGCATGGAACCGGCAGAAATGATGAGAACATTCAGTATGAGAACAAAAGGGGCAAGGTCAGGAATGATTTCTTGGCGCTGGAATATGACGATAAAACTGAAAGCCTGAATTAGGGCCAGAGGAAAAGCCAGCCTGCGGGAATACTGGGCGAATTTGACGCGTCCCGCCTCGCCTTCTTCATGATAGAGAGCTTTGAGAGCGGGAATCATGATGGTGAGAAGCTGCATGATGATGGAGGCGGTGATATACGGACCGACACCCAGCATAACTATGGAGAGATTTGAGAGCCCGCCACCGGAAAAAATGTTGAGGAGGCCGAGAAATTGACTGTTTGCAAAGAGAGTGGCGAGCCGAGCCGTGTCAATGCCAGGAATTGGGATAGTAGTGAGAACGCGAAAGACTATCAAAGCGGCGACGACAAAGAGGATGCGCTTGCGCAAGTCTCTGTCTCGGAAAATATGTGAGAGTTTGCTTAAAAAATTGTTCATGGGAATGTTTGTTACCGCCTCTCCTGTTGTCGCTACTTGACTACCTAAGCATGCACGACTCCCCCGGCTTTTTCAATGGCCGCCCTGGCGCTCGCAGAAATTTCCACGCCGGAGACAATCAGTTTTTTGGTGATTTCCCCGCCGGAAAGAATTTTTATGCGTGGAAAATTACCCTCGGTTTTGTCTATGATGCCACGGGCTATGATAGAAGCCGGCTCAACCCTGTCGCCGGATTTGAAATTTTTTTCCAGCATAGAGAGCAAGACAACTTCGGCTCTCGAAGCAAATGATTTGAAGGAGTTTTTGCCACGACCGCGGAGTTTTGGAATACGTTTGATAAAGTCGCGGAGCTCCGGGCGCTTTTTTCGCCCTGAGCGGGCATCTTGGCCTTTTGTGCCACGACCGCTGGTTTTACCGCGTTTTCCACCACGCCCTATGCTGGGATTTTTTGTATTTGGCGTTTTTCTTTTTAAATCGTGGATTTGCATGGTTTTTGAATTATACTGTAAATCATTTTTAATTCTCGTTTGATTATTTGGGTGATTTGGCTTCCTTTGATTCAACCGGACGTCTGAGAGTGAGGTTTCCCAGAGCGACGATGGTGGCCCTAGCGATGTTTAGTTTATTTTTTGAAGGTGAAACGATTTTGGCCGCGATATTTTTGAGACCGGCCAATTCCAAAACAGTCCTCACAGCCGAACCGGCAACTAAACCGCGGTCTCTCACCGGGCGGAGCGCGACGCGGGCGCTGGAATATTTTGCAGAAACTTCATGGGGAATGGACATATCCTTGGTCGTATTGACTTTTATCATGTTTTTTTTGGCGTGCCTGGTCGCCTTGTCTATGGCCAGGGCGGTATCACTGCCTTTGCCCAAGCCCACGCCGACCAGGCCTTTCCTGTTTCCCGCGACGATGGCTACGGAGAAGGCAAAGCGGCGGCCGCCGGAAACCACACGCGCCACTCTGCGTATATTGAGCATGACGCTGTCATATTCGGGCTTGGCGCGCGGAGTTCGATTGTCGCCCTTGCGGCCGCCGCGTCCTCCTCTGCCTCTTCCCCGCGGTCCACGGGAATCCCTCTCGTCCCGCACTTTTGGCAAAACAACACTGGCTGGCGCCTCTATCGGCGCAACAGTTTCATCGGCGATAATTTCCGGCGGCACAGGTATGACTACTCCTGGCGCGACCGGAATTTCTTTTTCCTCTATTTTATTTTCTTTTTCGGGATTCATGCTGTTTATTTTTTATGCTAAAACTTGAGTCCGCCACTGCGCGCGCCCTCCGCCAACGCTTTGACCTGACCTCTATATCCGAAACCGCCACGATCAAAAACAACCGATTCTATCTTCATAGCCAGAGCTTTTTCGGCAATTGTTTTGCCTACGATTATCGCCGCGTTCATTTTTTTCGTGCCTTTTTTCGCGTCCCCGGCATTATCTTTAGCCTTACCGCCTTTCAGGCTTTTTTTGTCCGAAAGAGACGAAGCGGAAACCAAAGTTCGCCCATTGTCATCATCTATGAGCTGAGCATACATGAATTTATTTGACCGAAAAACAGCCAAACGTGGCATTTTCGCCGTACCGAAAATCCGCGTGCGGATTTTTACGTGTCTGCGGTCTCTCTTTTGTTTTTTAATGTTTTTATTCATATTATCTTTGGATGACAATCTGCCATACACCCTGACTAGGCGGCTTTTTTGCCCTGCTTTCTGCGTATGACCTCGCCTTCGTAACGAATACCCTTGCCTTTGTACGGCTCCGGTTTCTTTAACGCTCTCACCTTTGAAGCAAAGCCGCCGACAGACTCGTTTGAAACACCTGTAACGGTGATGACGTTCTTGTCGGTCGCCACTTTCAAGTCCGAGGGAATCTCAACCGAAACGGGATGTGAAAAACCGAGAGCCATTTCCAACTTGCCGTTCTTTACATCCGATTTGAAACCGATGCCTTCAACAATGAGTTTTTTCGTAAAACCGGCATTTACGCCTTTTATCATATTTTTCAAATGCGAAGCATATGTGCCGAGGAGCATATGGCTTTCCGGGCGACGGAGTGTGACCATAACTGTGCCATTTTCAACTTTGAATTCAATACCGGGTTTAAAAGTGCGCGACATCTCGCCCAGAGGACCTTTTACGGACACGTGGACACCATCAACTGTAACGAGAGTCTTTTCCGGAATCACTATTGGTTTTTTTGCGACGCGCGACATGGTTTTGTATATAAAAAATTATTAAAATTACCAAATAGTAAAGAGAATTTCCCCGCCGACCTTTTGTTTGCGGACTTCATCGTCTGAAATAATGCCTTTCGGTGTAGAGATAAACATGGAACCGTAGCCCTGCATGACACGATGAATATCGGAATAACCGCGATAGAGACGTTTTGACGGTTTTGAAAGACGTTTTACATCCGTGATGCGCGCCTTGCCATTTACATAAATGAGACCGATTTCCAGAGTTTTCTTTATGGTCTTGCCTTTCCTCACCCCCGGTTTTACAAATCCTCTGCGAGCCAGAGCATCCACGACAGAAGCGGTGAAATTGGAAAGAGGAACGGAAACAGTATCCAGTTTGGCGGCACTGCCGTTTTTGAGTGTAGTTATTAAATTTGATATTGGGTCTCTCATGTTTTTTAGCGTCTAGTTCTCGGCTGTTACTCACATCGTCTCCCGAGCCCCACTGCCTAAATTAATTTGATTTTTTATTTACCAATTATTTACCAAGAAGACTTTTTAATACCCGGAATCATGCCTTCGTTGGCGAGCTCTCTGAAACAAATTCTGCAGAGCCCAAACGAACGCATAAAACCGTTCTTTCGGCCACAGCGGAAACAACGCCGAACTATTCTCGAAGAGAACTTCGGTTTTTTGTTTGCCCGCGCCACTACTGAAGTTTTGGCCATTGAAAATAAAAAAGCCTTGAAAAAGCTTTGTTCCGCCATATTAGCAAAGGTTTATAGGGGTGTCAACGCAGAAAAGCGGACCCATCTTTATTGAGAACCTCCGCAGGGGAGGATTTGTCATAGGTCTGTCCTTGACAAATCCGACCCGAGGACTGTTCGAGAGAAAGATGGGTCCGCTTTTCTGTTTTTACGCTTTCTTGATTGGAAACCCCAGCAATTCCAGAAATTTTTTTGTTTCCTCTTTTTTCTTTACGTTTGTGACAACCGTAACACCGAAGCCAAAAACGTCTTTTAATTCTTCGTCGGAAGTTTCGGGAAAAATAGAATGCTCTCGAATGCCGATGGAATACCCGCCCATGCCGTCCACCGACGCGGACGGCAGTCCGCGAAAGTCTTTTGTCCGGGGCAGAGCGATGTTGACCAACTTTTCCAGGAAGTTCCACATAGTATTGCCGCGCAGAGTCACTTGATAGCCCATAGGATCTCCTTCTCTGCTCTTGAAACCGGCGATAGACTTCTTGGCGACGCGCAGAACCGGTTTTTGGCCGGTTATTTTGGCAATGCGGTCACCCGCGAGCTCT
This sequence comes from Patescibacteria group bacterium, assembly GCA_038064295.1. Taxonomy (GTDB): domain Bacteria; phylum Patescibacteriota; class Minisyncoccia; order Phycocordibacterales; family UBA6065; genus UBA6065. Next base: position 34,033 of record JBBTTH010000021.1, on the reverse strand, counting down.
ATTTTTTTCTTGTCCTTGAAAGAACCGATGCCAGCCGCTACCACGACTTTCAAAATTTTCGGCGCTTGCATGATATTTTTATAACCGAAATCTTTTTTCATGACTTCAAAGGCGTGTATTTGTTTTTCTCGTAGAGTTTTCATAAAATTTGCATATAAAAATTATTATTTTGAAACTCTTGAAATCAGTTTCACATTTGACGCGTGGAGAGGCATTTCTTTTTCTATAATCTGGCCTTTTGACCCTTGTTTCTTCGGCTTCAAGTGCCGTTTTGATTTATTTACGCCGGCGACGACCACCCTGTTACCCTTTGGTATGGCAAAGACTATTTCGCCTGACCGGCCCTTGTCTTTTCCCGCTATGACGATCACTTTGTCTCCTTTTTTTATATGCATATATTTTTATGATTTTTCCATATTAAATGAATCAGATGACTTCGGCGGCGCGGGCCGCGATAGTTTTAAAACCTTTTTCGGCAATTTCTCTGGGAATCGGGCCGAAAACGCGACCAGCTATGGGCTCCATCTTGCCTTTTTCCAGTATGACCACCGCATTTTCATCAAAACGAACATATGACCCATCGGCGCGCTTTGTGGCATTCACCGTACGTACGACGACAGCATGCAAAACATCTTTTTTCTTTACGGCTTTTCTCGGCTCGGCTTTTTGGACAGACAAAACGACAATATCGCCTATATAAGCATATCTCTTGGCCGCGCTTCCCAATACTTTGAAAATACGACCGATTTTGGCTCCAGAATTATCCGCTATTTTTACTATTGATCGTGGTTGCAACATGACAGTTTTATTATAAGAAAATTAAACTACTCTAAAATGCTTGTCTCTAGAAATCGGCGCGCATGGAACTATAGTAACCGTTTCTCCTTCTTTTTTGATATTACCCGCATCATGCGCTTTGTACTTTTTTGAAATTTTCATGAATCTCTCGTACTTTGGCACTTTGACAAAACGATTTACACGGACGACGATTGTGTCTTTCATTTTTGTAGATACGACAATACCGCGGACGGTTCTTCCGTTCTGAGTTTTTGCCTGTGTTTCAGATTTTGCTTCCGGCGTTTTTGTTTTTTTGGTGAAAATTGACATATATTTTTTAAAAAATTTTGAAATTAAACTTGAAATTACAGGAGTTCTCTGGAAATAATCATGGATTTGACGGGTAATTTGCTGCCGGCTTTTCGCAGAGCCTCGCGAGCGGTCGCCTCGTCCACGCCGTCAACTTCAAATATTACCCGCCCGGCGCGTACCGGAGCGCAATAACCGACCAGATCTCCCTTGCCTTTACCGAGTTTTACTTCAGCTGGCTTTTGAGTATAAGGCATATCGGGAAAAATGCGAATCCAGAGTTTGCCGTTTTTGCCTATTTCCCGGGATAGCACTTTGCGAGCCGATTCAATCTGTTCGGACTTGATGCGGGCGGCCGATGTCGCTTTGATGCCGAAAGAACCGAAAGAAAGCACCGTGCCACGCGTATCAAAGCCGACTTTCAGGGGATTTTTCCTCATGACGTGCCACTTTCTGTATTTAACTTTTTTTGGGACTAGCATTTTGGTTTAAAAAATTTAACTCTGGCTTATTCTAGGCTTTTTTATTGAAAACTTCGCCTTTGTATATCCAGACCTTTATGCCGATATCGCCGTACGTCATGTGAGCTTTTTCACGAGCGAAATCAATATCGGCGCGAAATGTCTGGAGGGGCACTTGGCCTTTCTTCATGTCTTCAACGCGAGCCATTTCAGCACCCCCCAAACGACCACCGAGAAATACGCGAACACCCTTTACATCTCGATTAGCCATCACTTTTTCTATGGTCTGCTTCATGACACGGCGGAAAGGCAAGCGTTTTTCCAAACTCTCGGCAATCATGTAAGCGACAATAGAGGCATTTGACTCCGGAGAGCGAATTTCTTCTATGTCAATTTTCAATTCCTGATTTTTGAGCAATTTTGAGCCGTTTTTCTGCATGAAGGCCAAGATTTCAGCGCGTAATTTCACCGCCCCCTCGCCTTGTCTGCCAATGAGAATACCTGGACGCGATGTGCGGATGATGATGCGGATGGCTTTTTCGTTGCGCTCTATGCCTATGTCGGAAACATACATGCCGCGAAATTTCTTTGAAAAATATTCACGCAGGAGGACATCCGATTTCAAAAATTCCTGATACTTGCCGCGCGGGGCAAACCATCGGGATTTCCAATCCCTGATGATGCCGAGTCTGTGCGCATATGGGTGTACGGTGTGCGACATGTTATTTTTTGTTCGCTGAAATTTTTGGCGCTTTCGTCTTTGCGTTTTTTATATCCAAAACTAGCTTGACGTGGCTCGTCTTCTTCCTGATGGCGAAACCGCTGCCTCGCGCGCCCGGCATCATGCGTTTCATGGTGAGGCCCTGATTGACAGAGCATTCCTTTATGACCAGCCCGTCAGCTGATATGCCGCGGTCCTTTGCGTTGGCCAGGGCGGACCGTATGAGCTTTATGAGCGGGTCAGAAGCGCGCTTGGTCGTGACGCCGAGCATGTCCAGAGCTCGTGACACCGTTTTCCCCCGGATCAGAGACGCCACCAGGCGGACTTTTCGGGGAGACTGGCGATAATTTGCGAGGGATGCGGTGACCATATGTTTTATTTAGCGGCAGCGGTTTTTTTCTCGACAACGGCGCTCTTTGCTGCCTGGGCGGCGGCGATTTCGCCTTCTTTTTTCTTCTGTTCCAGCTCTTTCTGCATTTTGCCTCCGTGTTTGGTAAACTTGCGGGTCAAAGAAAATTCGCCGAGCCTGTGTCCAACCATGTCTTCCGATACCAGGACCTCGACGAATTCACGACCGTTGTGCACCCCGAATTTAAAGCCCACCATCTCCGGGGAAATCTGGCAGGCGCGAATCCATGTTTTTATCACCCCGGTTTCCTGCGGTTTTTTGCCTGCGATCTTTGAAAGCACTCGCTCGTCTACGTATGGTCCTTTTGAGAGGGATCGTGTCATTTATGTTGTATTCGTGCGGTTGCAGTAAATTGCAAAACAAACTACGGCTCGGGCGTCTAGGCTATGGTTGCTATGCGCAACTAAATACTTACAGAAAACAAAAATCTAGGTTTAACCCTAGAAATAAGTCATAGTGCCTATTCCGAGCTGGTTTTGACAGTTTATCAGAAGTCTAGGAGAAGTCAAACTTTTTTCAAAAAAAGCGGCGGATATAGTTCGAGCAGCGCAGGAACGGGGGCGAGACTCTGGGAGCGGGTCCCGTTCCGAGTAGCGCAGAACTATATCCGCCGCTTTTTTTTGCTATTGATTTGCTATTGAATTGAATTTCTGTCCTTGCCAACTTTTCTGCGAGCAACAATAAAGACATTGGAGTATTTCTTTGGCGTCCTCGTCTTTTGGCCTTTGCCTGACGGCTTGCCCCAGCGAGTCTTGAGACGGCGCAGACCTCTGCCCTGTCGTCCTTCACCTCCGCCGTATGGGTGGTCTACCGGGTTTTGAGCCGAACCGCGAACAGTCGGACGGATACCGAGCCATCTGGAACGTCCAGCTTTGCCGGAATTGATGAGCCAGTGTTCGTCGTTTGATACCTGACCAATCATTGCATAGCATTCTTCGTGAACTCTGCGGATTTCCGTTGAAGGCATCTTGACCTGTGTATAACCGGCATCGTTACCTATGACTTGAGCGAATATGCCGGCGGCGCGGGCAGCTTTGGCTCCGCCTTTCGGCTTCAACTCAATATTATAAATATACGTGCCTACGGGAATTTTCTTCAGAGGCAGAGCATTGCCGGCTTCTACCGAAGCATTGGGGCTGAAAATAACCGAGGCGCCGACTTTCACGGATTTCGGCAGTAAAACATAACGTCTCTCGCCATCGCGATATGCCACCAAACCGATAAAACCGGAACGATTTGGGTCGTACTCTACCGACTGAACGCTTGCCGGTATATCCAGTTTGTCGTACGCAAAAGATATTTCACGATAGAGACGCTTGTGTCCCCCCCCTTTATGACGCACCGTGACACGACCGAAAGCATTGCGTCCCACATCGCGTTTGCAACCATAGGTCAGAGCTTTCAAAGGATTTTTCTTTGTGATGTATTCTTTGAAGTTTATGGTCTGCATGCCACGTCTGGACGGGCTGGTTGGTTTATATGATTTCATAAATTTTGATTAGATAAATTCTATTTTTTCACCTTTCTTCAAATAGACATAAGCTTTCTTGCCGGAAACTGTCCTACCAGATTTTCCGCGAGCAAACATGGTTTTTGATTTTATGGGAGCAATGGAAATTTTTACCGGCGTGACCTTGTATGCTTCCTTGATAGCCAAACTGATTTGTTGTGAATTGGCGCTCTTCAAAACTTCAAAAGTGTAAACGCCTCTTTCGGCGAGCCAGCCTGCTTTTTCCGTAACACGGGGTTTTATGATGGCCGAACCTTTTTCAAAAATAACCCCGCCGGCGACAGCCGCGGTGCGTTTTTCGGTCAAATTTTCAGTCTTTACAGGCAATTTCTTTTCCAATTTCTTTGGCATTTTTACCGAAACCTTTGTCATAGGCTTTTTTATCGCCTTTTCAGGCTTTGCAACAACTACCCCTTTATTTCCTTTTTGCCAAAATAGAGCCATATATTTATATTATTGGATTTTATTTTCCAGAGCTTTCATTGATTCAACCGGATTCTCAATGATTATGAATTTATGATTCAAGACATCCAGCAAATTCAGATTTCTCGTTTCATCCAGAGAGACGGAACCGATATTTCTAAAACTTTTTTCCACATTGATGTCCTTTTTGGCCAGAGATATAAATACCGCGTTCTTTGGTTTTGTTGAAAGTTTTTCAAAACCGGCTACTTTGGCCAGAGAAACGAGAACTGTTTTTGCCTCGGTTGTCTTTGGGGACGAAAAAGAGAGTGAATCCACAAACAGTATTTCGCCATCCTTCCATTTCTTTGAAAGCAGGGTCATGAAAGCCTTGGTTTTCATGGTTTTATTTATTTTTCTGTCGTAATTCTTGTCTTTTCTGGGACCGTGAGCGACACCTCCACCGATCCAGAGCGGTGAACGAGTGGAACCGTGGCGAGCGCGACCGGTGCCTTTTTGTCTCCAAGGTTTTTTGCCGCCTCCCCGCACTTCCCCGCGAGTTTTTGTATGAGCGATAGGTTGGCGAGCACTAGACATCATGGAATGCATGACTTGATGAACCAAATCGGCATTCCAAGGCAAACCGAAAATTTTTTCGGGAAGAGGAGCAGTGCCGACAGATGCGCCTTTTGTGTTATAAATGGTAGCTTCCGTAGTATGCGCCGTTTTTGGAGTTTTTGCAGTCGCAATTTTTGAAGTTTTTGCGATTTTTGCTACTTTTTTTTCTTTTGTTGTTTTAGTCATATATTTAAATTAAGCAACAATAGAAACCAGAACTCCTCTGTTACCCGGTATTGATCCATGCACGACCAATTCATTTGTTTCAGGATGAATTTGTAGAATCTTTAAATTTTGTACCGTGACCATATCCCCGCCCATTCTCCCCGGCATGCGCTTGCCTTTGGCCACACGACCACTGCCTACGCGGCCGCCACCATTGATGGAACCAACCTCGCGCTCGGAATGTTTTTGACCGTGAGTGCGACTGCCTCCTCTAAAGTGGTGTCTCTTTACGGCTCCCTGAAAACCTTTGCCTTTTGACAATGAACGCACAGAGACAGAATCGCCTTCTCTAAATGTTGAGAGATCAACACGATCACCGACTTTGAATTTTGCGACTTCTTCTGCCGACAGTCGGAATTCGCTCATGTAGCGAAAGTTACCGCGAGCACCGAAACCGCCAGCCGCAATGGCCGCTTTCAAGTGTCCCACAACAGCCTTGCCGAGCCTCTGCTCTTTTTGTTCGCCAAAACCGACCTGGATCGCATCATAGCCGTCAGTTGCTGTTGTTTTTACTTGAGTCACGATCACAGGACCAGCCGACAATATAGTCGCCGGATATGCCCGCCCGGTGGCGTCAAAAATCTGTGTCATATTCTTCTTTGTGCCGAGAATGAATTTCATGTGTGCGCGAGCGCGGAGCTGGGGGTTCCGTAGGCTCTCAAAATACTTTTAAAACTAAAAAGAAGCAATCGCTTCAGTGCCAAAAATACTACACCAAGGCCCAAAATAATGCAAACGATTGAATATATCAATATATATCATGACCACCTACGTCATGAAATAAAACCTCGGATTTTGCGGTGTATTCAAAAATAACTCTCGTGCTATGTGTAACAGAAAACGCGTAACAGTCACCGAGTCTGCCGTGAAGCTTGTGAACTTTCAAAACTTTATGATTTTGTGGATTTTTAAACAGCTCAATTTTTTTCTTTAAATTCTGATACACCTCATTTTCGAGAGATTTCGCCTGTTTTAGGAAAGATGGTGTATAAGAAATTGAAATCATTTAGAAGAGTTTTACAAGATCATCCAAATTGCCACGAAGTATTTTTCCTTCTTTCGCCTCCTGTTGAGATTTGAGCACACGTAGAACAACTTCTTCCTCGGCCATGAGATCGAGGGCTCGACGTACGGCATGAGCCTTGTTGGCAACCGTTCCTCTCTTGATAAGGGACTTGATGAAGCTTTCCTGTTTCGACGTTATGGGTATAGATATAGTGGTCATAATACTTATATTAAATTACATGATAATGTATGAAATTATCATATACCTGCCACTTTTTATAGTCAAGTATTTCCCTAAATCATCTTTACATCTATATTCACCCCGCTAGGCAATGACATATTCGTCAGAGCCTCTATGATTTTGGCATTTGGATTCAGAATGTCTATCAGCCTCTTGTGCACCCTCATTTCAAACTGTTCGCGGGCGTTTTTGTAGACGAATGCCGAACGGTTTACAGTATATTTTTTGATTTCTGTAGGAAGCGGAACCGGACCGATGACCACGACATCGTAACGGAGAGCTGTATCTATGATTTGCTTGACCGAAGCATCCAAAACTTTATTCTCATAAGCGCGAACCCTGATGCGCAAGCGCGGAACAGGAGCCTCTATTTTTGGCACCTTTATTGCTTTTGGTTTTTTGACTACCGCCTTCTTTGTTGTTTCGGCTTTTGTTGCTTCGGCCATATAAAGTCTTATTTCGTTATCTTTGTCACAACACCGGCACCGACAGTCTTGCCACCTTCGCGGATAGCGAATCTCTGTTTTTCTTCCAGAGCGATAGGAGCGTGAAGTTTTACTTTGAATGCCACGGTGTCTCCAGGCATGACCATTTCAACGCCTGGGTTGAGGGTTACTTCACCTGTAACATCGGTCGTGCGTACATAAAACTGCGGTTTGTAACCATTGAAGAATGGTGTGTGTCGGCCCCCTTCCTCCTTCTTCAAGATGAGCACCTCGGCTTCAAATTCTATATGGGGAGTAGTCGTGCCCGGCTTTGCCAAAACTTGTCCGCGATGGACAGCGTCTTTGGCCGTACCGCGAAGCAATACTCCAGCATTGTCTCCCGCCATACCTGATTGGAGCTGTTTGTTGAACATTTCTATACCGGTAATGACGGTCTTTGAAGTAGGTTCTATACCGACGATTTCCACTTCATCGCCGATTTTTACTTGACCGCGTTCTATACGACCCGTAACTACCGTACCGCGTCCCTCTATAGAGAAGATGTCTTCTATGGGCATGAGAAAAGGTTTGTCTGTTGCGCGCACAGGCATAGGAATGTAGCTGTCCAAAACAGTTATTAATTCCTTTATCTTTGTCGTCCATGGGTTTTTGTTGTCTTTGGCTTCCAGAGATTTGAGAGCGGAACCGCGGATAACCGGAGTATTTGCCCCGTCAAAACCATATTTTGTGAGGAGGTCGCGCACTTCGCCTTCTACCAAATCAATCAAATCTTTGTCGTCCACGGCGTCGCATTTGTTGAGGAAGACGACGATGCGAGGCACACCGACTTGTTTTGCCAGGAGAATGTGTTCGCGCGTCTGAGGCATAGGACCGTCAATGGCGGAAACCACCAGTATAGCGCCGTCCATTTGAGCCGCGCCGGTGATCATGTTTTTTATGAAGTCGGCATGCCCGGGACAGTCTATGTGAGCATAGTGACGGGTGTCTGATTCATATTCAACGTGAGCGAGAGAGATCGTCACGATTTTAGAAGCGTCGCGAATGGTACCTCCTTTGGCGATATCGGCATAGGCTTTTGGATTGGCCAAGCCATCTCGAGCTTGAGTCGCCAGGATAGCAGCGGTGAGAGTGGTCTTGCCGTGGTCAACGTGACCGATAGTACCGACGTTTACGTGAGGCTTTGTTCTATTGAATTCTGCCATAAATAAAGAAATAAATAATAATGAATAAATAACTAAAAAAGCGCGCAAAATGCGTACTGCGTATCATAGCAGACCGCCGAACAAAGTCAATAAAATAAAAAAGCGGCGGATACAAAGTTCGAGTCGCGAGGAGCAAGGGGTGCCCTTTCCAAGGGTCCCTCTCCGAGCGACGAGAACTTTGTATCCGCCGCTTTTTTTGCTATGTCTACCTCAGAGCGTTAATCAATCTCATAATCTCTTCAAATGATATGGATACGTTACCGAGATTGGATTGGACGGTGTTCATGCTTGTCGGAGCGGGGTTGACCGTGACGGTTTGAGTCATTGACGCGGTTTTGTCAGCTGAATCCTTTATCTGCCATATTACTTCGTATGAAGTTTTGCCTTCGTAGAAAGAATAAGGATTGACAGCCGTGTTAACAGTAGCTGATAGCGGAACCGATTGCACGCAACCCAAGTCCGTCCAACGCTCGTCAGCAAGCCTCCAAGAAGGCGTTTGAGAACCGACGACAATCGCTCTGTGTTTTGTAATGCAATACCCGGACTGTGTCGTCGCGGTTCCGCTCCATGTTACGTTCTCTCCCCTGGTCACGGATGGAGGTGAAACGGAAAATGAATTAATGATGGGGCCTGTGGCGGCAGGAGCTACTGCCGCTGGAGTAGCACATCCACCCATGGAAAGCGGACTCTGTGTCAGAAGTGAATTGTTCAAATTGGTGGAACCGGTGCTGTTTATGCCGTAGGCGTAAATAGCGTGAGTGGCGCCGTCATGCAATGATGGTGGAACGGTGAAACTGAAACCGTGGTTGCCTGTCACGCCCGTGGTTGAATTGACGTCGGGACGGGAGACGTTTGCTACTGCACTGCCGATAAATACGCCCCCTTCACCCGCCCTGCCGCCGGCATAGAAATGGACTCCTATCTGGGCGGAAGTGTCGTCAGGGTCATAGGCCCAGCCGGCAAACAGGCTACAGCTGACGTTATCCAGGTAGCCTACGGGTTTGTTGTTGTCAACTGTCGTCTGCGGAGCGGTGATGGCGAAGCTTGGGGAATATGCTATGTCGTTTCTGCCAGACATTATAACCACATTGAACGACCCAACATAAGATGGAACCGACGACGGTAGAACGAAGGAGTTTTTGCTCTGATCCGTGGCTGTATTTATATAGACAGTGCCCAGATCATAAGAATAGCCCTTTCCTCTCAATTGGATAGTATATGTATTTCCATAGACCGGCCACGTAAAACTGACCGGTATATAACTACCAGTCTTATATTCTTGTCCGGCCAAAGGAGCGGTTACACTGATCGTTTGTGTCAGCGGAGCGGTGATAGCGAAAACACCGCTTGAACCCTTCGTTAATTGTCCAACATCGCTGTTGGATGCAATAATACCAATCGTATATTGATTACTCGAGGCATGCGCAATATCAATACCTAAAAAACGTGCAAGTTTTTGAGTGAATGGTCCTACACCGAGGCCCGTTTGCCATGTACCATCATTAGATTGTACAATCCATGTATACGAAGTTGTATTAGGTGACAAGTTACCAACAATCACTCTGTTTGGATATATACCATCGGCTGTCGGACCGTTGAAAGCAATGATAATAAGTTCGGCGTTTGATGGCAAATTGGCGTTTGACCACCTGATCGTGTATTGCTGACCTTGTGTTAATGTTTGTCCACTTATAGGTGCAGTTATAGTGACCGAAGGTTGAACTATCGTCTGCGGAGCGGTGATGGTGAAATAATTATCACTTCTGTCAGCTTCATTTTGTCCAGCATCAGAATAATACATTACAGCCTTATACTGTCCGGCAGGGAAATTTAAAGGTATGGTTAAAGAAAATATGCCTGAAGTATTAGCTGTTTCGACAGCCATGATATTGTTTGAATATCCGTCCGCTCTGTTAAGAGATATCTGACGAACACCTGGAGCACCAGGAGTCCAACTGACAGAAAGTCTGTCGCCAACTTTATACGTCTCCCCTCCGTTTGGTGAAAGAACTTTAATCAGATTATTTGTATTTGTTACCGTCTGTGCCGTCTGCGAGGGGGTAGCTACTACCCGTGAGCCGAAACCCAGAGTGTTGCCTTCTTTGGTCCCGGGGCCAACGAATATGCCATTCCCGAGCTGTAATGCGGGCACGGAATAGTCTACCCAGATTTTGCATTCTTTATAGCCCGACCCGGTCCGACCGTTGCCGGCTGTGACAAGCTGGAAATTACCGCCCGGGTTAGTTCCGATATCAAACCTGACGGCCGCCGCATTGAAAGCAGTACTGAAATCCGATGATGAGCATTGCACGCCGGTTGTATATGGAGTAGTTGTAGTCGCGGCAGATGTGGCAGACGGAGTGACAGAAATACCAGCCACTGCCGCCCTGGCGGCCGCTATTTTGTCGGCGGGAATGACACCTATGGCAATGAGAATATCTATGATTTGAGTGAAGGTCAGATTTTGAGCGGACGCGTAACGGACTGCGCCGAATCCAAACAAGCTAATGAGGAACGCTACCGAGACGACAGAAATTGCGATTTTCTTTGACATATTTTTAGGAACAATACCTATTTTTATAATTTTTCTTTTAATAACCCCTTCAACAAAACGCGCCCAAAACAGTCGAGCGGTTTGGGCGAGATTTCGAGGACCGAAACTCACCCATGAAGTGTACCCCCCCCCAGTCGCATAGCGCAAGGAAAGTTATCCACAAGTGTATTTCGGCATTATCCACCTACGAAATCTCTATAATTCTCTCTGTGAATATTCATCCATGTGGCATTTTTATAGCTCTCTACCCAAGAAAACCTTGATTTATTACCTTTTTTCTCCGTAAAAGAGAATTCATAGCCATCAATATGGTCAGCGTATACTTCCACAAAGTCTACCTCGGCGCCTGACAATTTGCGCCAAAAATAGACCGATTTATAGGGGTCTGTATACTTGTTATATTTCAACCTCTCTGTAATCAAAAAGTTTTCCCACAATGCACCGATGTCGTTACGAACATCCAAAGCGTCAAAATTTTCTATCAGAGAATTTCGGATGCCGAGATCATAAAAATAATATTTTTCTTTTTTGCGGATTTCATTTCTCATGTTTTTGCTCCATGCACGGAGAGGAAAAATAATGAAGTTCTGTTCCAATAAATCCAAATATTTACTAACAGACGCTCTATTTATGGAAAGTTTGGTCGCTATTTCGTGTATAGAAACTTCATTGCCTATCTGATATGCCAAGAGTTTGAGTATATCCAGAATCAATTTTGAATTTTTCAGCCTGTCAAAAGCCAAAATATCTCTGAGTAAATAACCGTTTACGATATTGGTGACAATTTCTTTTTTCTTTTCTACGACAGGCTCTTTGAAAACCGCCGGGTATCGACCAAACCGCAGGGCAAAATCAAGGTCTGTTATATAATCATAGAGACTGGCATCTTTAACTTCCTTTTCCCATAGAGGAAAAAGATTAATGATATTCATCCTGCCGACCAGGGGCTCCCCTATCTGTCCGGAAAGCTCAAAAGAAGATGAGCCTGTCACTATTATTTTTAGCTCGGGTTTCGTATCCACGAGCAATTTGAGCGAAATACCAATATTTCTAACGACCTGCGCCTCGTCTATTATAACAAGTGAAACATCTCCCACCGCTTCATTTAAAGTTTTTAAATTCATTGAGGAGAAAATCGCCTGCACATTCACATCCTCACCATTAAAAAAAGCCTGTTTTTCATTCGATCTATTCAGTTTAAGTTTTTCAATATAATTTTTCACAAGAGAAGACTTGCCGACTTGTCGCGCGCCATAAATAACGAGAACTTTTCCAGCCTCTATTTTATCTTCAATTTTTGGAAATCGTTCTATATACATATTTATAGTCTAGCATGTAGACAAAATATGGTCAAATATTGATATGTGGATATACAATATTGGAGTATATCGAGGTTTTACCTTGAAAATCTTGATGTCGTTTAGACAAGAAAAAAGCCGTCCTCCCGTGAGAACAGCTTTTGAACTGACTTAAAAAGAACGTTTTGTGAGCCGATTAACCTTTGCCACCGCCCCCATTGTTCGGCATCGGGTTGGTATTCCGATAATCAAAACGAATGATTATCAGCTGACCGGCCTTTGCTTCGAACATCGGCACCGTGAGGCGAATCATGGTCCACGGCGCTTCGAGGTTTGACCATAATGTCGCGCCATCGACGTAACTTGCCGCGGTCGGCATTTCTCCGTTAGCAACCGTTGGGAAGGTTATGGTTCCGACCATATTCTTCGTGAATCTGATCTGCAGCAACTGATCTCCGGGTTGATATACCACATTGGTCGTATCATCCAGCAGTGATCGTGTACCCTTCATCTGCGGAGTGAATCCGGTCGCCGTGACCGATGTCGTGGGTTGCAGAACCCCGTCGGCCATACCATAGACCAGCTTTGACCCATCGGTACGGGTGATGTACAACGAACCCGTCCTTGCGACGACATCATTGCCAAGGATCAAGAACCCACTGTCCGAGTTGATCCGACCCGCCTGGCTAAAACTATAATAGCCAGTGATGTTGCCGTTACCGTCCTTGGATTCCCAGTAGGCATCTTGGATACCCGGTACTGACACCGGTACCCAATTCATTGATTCTATGGTCATCTTATATGCGGCCGTTGGTACCGTCCAGGCTTCACTGTTAGGCGTCTTTTGTTCGAGCTTGAAGCTCGAATTGGCAACGAACAACGTGAAGTTGAACCTCTTGTCTGGTGTGAGCCAGGAATAGGTTACGTCAACCTGTATTGTATCCCGTGGGTCGACGCGGTAGGTCAATTTCTGTGCACTTGCGACGGCCGCCATGCGGTCAGTGTCAACATCGGTACCCGTATAATTTGCAACGGCGTACGTGTTACCGGTTTCTGTCGGTGCCGCCGAGGTTGACCAGTTGCTGACATAGATCTGGTTAACCAAGGCTTCCGCGAACGCCTGGAGCTTCGCTTTTGAAGCAATCGGGAGTGTCGTGGGGGGCGGCGGCAGGTTTGCCTGACCCGACGTCTGGATTGGCGTCGTCGGCCTGATTGTCACCGAAGTGGCGATCACCGGTGTCGGAACCACCGGCGACGGCGGAGCAACATCGGCCGCTGACATAACATTACTGAAGCAAAGCGCTACGAGGAGCGCCACGATTGAACTGATGAATTTCGCTTTCATGGTTTCTGATTTTGTTTTCTGGGTTGACTGACTTGAGTTGTTTGACTGATAGATCAATTAGTGTTATTCCGGCTTTTTCATTTCCGGCATGACACCTTGGAAGACGACCTCAACCTTACCATCATTGACTTTGTTGGTCGTGACGGACTTGGTTTTGGTCGACTGATTTCTAATCTCGCCCTCGGTCTTACAGATTTCGACGAGATTGCGATAGAACATCCAAATGGTACCGGCGAGAATCGCCAGGACCATGATGATTAGACTAATTTCCTTTATTTTTTGGCGGAGTTTTTTCATGACAAATTCAGCCCAAAGAAAACGGCTCAAAACCCAGACGAAATGCCCGGTTTTTTCACACAATTTTTCAAAGAGCAAAAAGAGCCTTATTTCAGGCTCTACTTTGTTATACTAGCATACTCCTATGAATCCGTCAAGTGTCGCGGGTATGGTAACTACTGCGTAACACAATTAAAACAATATGTTCCATTTGCCGCTCCCAGTAGGCAATAGCCGAGCAAATTCTGGTCCGTCCAGCAGGCCATTCGTCCGGCGCGAGAAGAAGATGTCGGACTCATTTTTATGGTGCCACTGACATCTAGTGTCGCTTGCGGACTGGCGGTACCTATGCCGACTTTTCCCGATTGAACGATGAGACCATACTGAGCACCGCCGGTATTGAGCAAAAGCCCGCCGATTTTTGATTGGGCTATATTTGATATATTGAGAGGAGAAGTAGCATTATCGCCCGGAGGAGATTGTGTCGGTGGATTCCAATCGGCAAAGACATTGGATATAAAGGCAAAAACACTGAGAATAAAAACAACCAACACTTGGATAAATATAGAGTGATTTTTCATTCCCATTTTCACCTTTTTATTATACTACTTTATTTCCTAGACTCAACAATCGCCTTTTCCACTTGCGGCGGCACTACTTCATAGTGATCAAATTCCATCTGTGAACTGCCTTGGCCGCTAGTCATAGAACGGAGAGCTGTGGTGTAGCCGAACATTTCCGCCAGAGGCACTTTGGCAATGATAGAGAGAACTTGGCCTTTTGGATTTGTACTCTCTATTTGTCCGCGTTTTGCGGAGAGAGATCCGATGATATCACCCATGAATTTCTCCGGAGAGACAACTTCTATTTTCATGATGGGTTCCAGGATGACCGGTCGGGCTCGTTTTGCGCCGTCTTGGAAAGCTTGGGAAGCAGCAATTTTGTAAGCGATTTCGCTGGAGTCCACGTCGTGATACGAACCGTATGTAAGTTCACAGGAAATATTTACCATTTTATAACCGGCTACGATACCGCGGTCCATGGCTTCGCGCACGCCTTTTTCAACCGCCGGAATGAATTCGTTTGGAATGACCCCGCCTTTAATGGAGTTTATAAATTCAAAATCATCATAGCGTTTTGTGTTTTTCGGAATCTTTTCTCCTTCCACCAGAGCCGGCAGAGGCTTCAACGTGATTTTGACATGCCCATACTGGCCTTTGCCTCCGGACTGCTTTATGTATTTCTGTTCCGCCTCGGCCGTGCCTATGATAGTCTCGCGATACGCCACCTGAGGCTTGCCGACATTCGTGTTGACACCGAATTCGCGCTTCATGCGGTCAACCATGATTTCCAAGTGGAGTTCTCCCATGCCGGCAATCAAAGTCTCGCCCGTCTCGGCATTTGAGGTGATGCGGAATGTCGGGTCTTCGTTCGCCAGTTTGCGCAGGGCCGTACCCATCTTCTCCTGGTCGGCCTTTGTGGCCGGCTCTATACGCAAAGACACCACGGGGTCCATGAATTTTATGACTTCCAAAATAATCGGGTTGTTTTCGTCGCAGAGAGTATGAGAAGTGAGAGCGTCTCTCAGTCCCACGGCCGCCGCGATCTCGCCGGAAAAAACTTTGGTTACTTCTTCGCGTTTGTCCGCCTGGAGACGGACGATGCGGGAGAGGCGCTCGCGCTTGCCTGTCGTGGCATTATATATGTACGAGCCGGCTTCCACCGTTCCCGAATAGACGCGGAAAAATGTGAGCTGGCCGACGAAAGGGTCATTCTGCAATTTGAATGCCAGAGCGGAAAAAGGCTCGCTGTCATCGGCATGGCGGATAACCTCCTCACCCGTTTCCGGATGGTGACCTTTTACCGGCGGAATATCGAGAGGTGAAGGTAAATAATCCACGACTGCGTCTAGAACTAGCTGAACGCCTTTGTTTTTCAGAGCCGAGCCGGTTATGACGGGAAACATCTTGCAGGCCAGAGTGGCTTTGCGCAGGCCTTTCTTTATCGTGTCCATTTCAAATACTTTGCCCTCCAGATACGCCGTCATGAGCGAATCGTCAGTCTCGGCGATTTTTTCAATCATTTCGGCGCGATATTTTTTCGCCTCTTCGGCATACTCGGCGGGAATTTCACTCTCTATGACTTTCTCGCCTTTTTCTCCTTCAAATATGTACGCTTTCATACGGACCAGGTCTATGACGCCTCGGAGATTTTCTTCCGCCCCCATGGGGATTTGAATGCGCACGGCGCGTTTGTTCAGACGTTCAAGAATTGATTTGTAGGATTTCTCAAAAGAGGCGCCCATACGGTCAAGTTTGTTTATGAAACAGATGCGAGGTACGTTTGATTCGTCGGCATAGCGCCAGTTTGTTTCCGATTGTGGCTCCACGCCGGCCACACCGTCAAATACTACGACGGCGCCGTCCAGGACGCGCAGAGAACGCTTTACTTCCACCGTAAAATCTATATGCCCGGGCGTATCTATGACGTTGAAACGGCATTTTTTTGAAGTATCGCCGGCCGGCATATAAGTCGGATTCCAGAAACAGGTGATGGCCGCTGCGGTGATGGTAATACCTCGCTCGCGCTCTTGTTCCATCCAATCTGTAGTGGTTTCACCTTCGTGTACTTCGCCGATTTTGTGAATCATACCCGTGTAATACAAAATGCGCTCCGATGTGGTTGTCTTACCGGCATCAATATGAGCAATAACTCCGAAGTTTCTGACTTTGTCCAACGGGTAGTCGCGGTTCATAGTTTAAATTTTATAAGCTCTGATTATAATCCCAATTACCATGCAAAGTGGGCAAAAGCTTTGTTGGCTTCGGCCATTTTATGGGTGTTTTCCTTTTTCTTTACGGCATCGCCCTCGTTTTTGGAGGCAGCGATTATTTCATCGGCCAGTTTTGCTGAAATCGGTGCGCCCTTCTTGTTTCTGGCGGCGTCTATGATCCATTTTATGGAGAGAGCCTGACGCCGCTCCGGTCTGACCTCCACGGGAATCTGATAGTTTGCGCCTCCGACACGCCTAGAGCGCACTTCTACATTCGGCGCTGTGTTTTTCAGGGCCGCTTCAAAAACATCCAACGGATTTTCCGTTTTGGTTTTTTCTTTTATGATGTCAAAGCATTTATATACATTTGTTCTGGCCAGGTTTTTCTTGCCGTCGTACATGATGTAATTCATCAGTTTTGAAATTTTGACTGACTGATATTTTTGGTCTAGAACGAGGTCGTGCTTTATGTTTACTTTTCTACGCATTGTAGTTTTTTGTTACGGATCATTACGGAAAATTATTGTGTCGGTTTATTTCGCCGCTTTTGGCTTCTTTGTGCCATATTGACTGCGACCTTTTGCTCGCTTCTCTACCCCGCCGGCGTCCAATACTCCGCGCACAACCGTGTAACGGAGCCCTACGTCTTTGACGCGACCACCACGCAGTAAACCCACAGAGTGCTCTTGCAGAGCATGACCGATGCCTGGAATATAAGCGGTAACTTCCATGCCGTTTGACAGACGGACACGGGCTATTTTTCTGATGGCCGAGTTTGGCTTCTTTGGAGTTTTTGTCGTCACTTTGATGCAGACGCCGCGCTTGAATGGCGAATAGAAATATCGCGGCTTGTTTTGGAGGACGTTAAAACTCTTGGTCAGAGCGACTGATTTTGACTTTCTCTTGAGAGAACGTCGCTTCCGCTTCACCAATTGATGAATGGTGGGCATTTGAAAATAGAATTAATAAAAATCACAAAAAATTACCTTGCTCTAACCGACTGCGGACTATTTGAACTGACGCGGGTCAGGTGTTCGCTTCGCGGCCTGAAAACATAAGTTTCGCTTTCCGCCGTTACTCACCTGCCCCTTTCAATAGCGCTTTTAGACGCGATGATGAGGTTATCATAAAGAGTGAATTTGAGCAAGAAAATACCATAATGAACAAAACAAAACTTCTCCGTTTAACTGGTAGAAGTCAAACGGCGGTGTACAATGCGCCTATGCAAAAAAATCTTGCTTTGGAACTCTGGGAAAAACACCGGCAGGAGCTAGCTCTTGAAAATCTCCTCGTGATTGCTGACGAAAATGACATTTTTAGGCCTTCCGCTGCTCCGGCCGGGAGCGCTGTCGTATTTCTGCCGAAATCAAAAGCCTTGATTGATATGACTTTGGCTTTGGTTTCAGGGATGGTATTGGAAAACAGAAAAATCGTCCTGGCGGGAGAAAAAAGCGCCGGCATAGAGTCAGCGAAAAAGGCTTTTGAGAAAAACATAGGACCAGTGGAGCAAAAAATCGTGGGAAATCACTCGGCGCTCTACGTCGGGAAAAATAAAAAACTTGGTGCAGACAAAAAAATAGAAGACTTTCTTTCGTACTCCCCCATTTCGTATAAAGACGCGCAAATAGAAATCGCAAACTTGCCGGGAGTCTTCAGCGCGGGAGAATTGGATGAGGGAACGCGGCTTTTGCTGGACCATATTCCATACGACAAGAAAAAAATGCTGGATGTCGGCTGTGGCTCGGGTGTGATAGGGACAATTTACAAAAAGAAAAATCAGGCAAGTGAAGTGCTGATGTCGGATCGAAGCAAGCTCGCTGTCATGGCGGCGCGCAAGACGCTGGAGGCGAACAAGCTGTCGGCCAAAGTGATGGAATCAGATGTTTTTGAAAACATAAAAGGAAAGTTTGACCTCATCGTCTCCAATCCCCCTTTTCACAGAGGTGTGGACACGGATTATTCTTTCATTGAAAATTTCGCCCGGGGCGCGAAACAACATTTGAAAAGAGACGGCAAAGCGTATGTCGTGGCGAACTCTTTCTTGCCGTACGGCAAAGTGCTGAAGAAATTTTTTGAAAAGACTGATATATTGGCCGACGACGGCAAGTTCAAAATATACAGAAGCAGTCAGCCGCGAAAAACAGTGCCGACAAGGGGAAAAACGGGCCTATAGTCCAGTGGCACGACGCTACATTCGCATTGTAGAGGCGCGAGTCCGATTCTCGCTAGGTCCACCAATTTTCAAAAATTGATTCCGGTAATCAATTTAAACAGCCACGGAATGAGCGGCGCGAAAAATTGCCAGATAAAGAGGAGAAATATAATGACACCGAAAAAACCGAACCGCTCTATTGATTCACGGACGCGCATAAATCCCCGCGGCAAAATGCTGGTGATAATTTTTGACCCGTCCAGAGGCGGAATAGGAATGAGATTGAATATGGCGAGGACGATATTCACTATCACGATGATTTGGCATATGACGCTCACCGCGCTACCGAGCAAACCGGCAGGAACAATATAAAATCTTACAAAAAATCCGAATATGAGAGCCAGGAGAATGTTGGAGAGGGGCCCGGCGGCCGCCACAATCGCTTCACCCCACCTCTGATTGCGCAGATTATATGGATTGTAAGGCACCGGTTTCGCCCAGCCGAAGAGAAAACTGCCGGGAAGCATCAATGATATGACGGGCAATATAATGGTGCCGACCATGTCAATATGCTTGACCGGGTTTAAAGTGAGCCTCCCCTCATATTCGGCGGTGTGATCGCCCAGAGCCAGAGCCGCATAGCCGTGAGATATTTCATGTATGACGACAGAAAACAGGAGAACGACGAGAGAAAATATAAATTGAAAATCCATATAATAATAAAAGAAATCGCTGACTCAAACTTGCCAAATCACCCATATATGATAACATGCCCGTACTTCCCGAGAGGTTTTTAATTCAATCCAATGGCTAGAATCTGTCCAATCACAAAGAGCACCTCTATAGTGGGCGGCGGATATTCCAACCGCACTCGCGCTACCCAATTCAACCCTACGGGCAAAGTGCGCAAACACGTCAATTTTCAGAATAAAAAAATCTACATATCTGAGTTGAAAAAATCCATCCGTCTCATTCTCTCCACTCGCGGAATCAAAACCATAAATAAAAACGGCGCTTACGTCACTTTAAAAAAAGCCGGCCTCATTTAAAAAACCGCTCGAGCGGTTTTTTGTTGACAAAAAATCAAAAAAGTAGAATATGGGTCATGAACTCCCAACCTTCCTGGAGAACTGCTAGCTCTTTTTAGAGAAGTGGCAAATGATTTATCATTTGCCGGAAAGGAAAAATGAAGACGTTGATCATTTTTTTAGTTTATTTGATCTTCGTGTTCCTCCTCAGCCTCGTTATAGCGAAAACGGCGCCGAAGGAACAAAACGGGATCTTTCATGAGGATGAATTCTAGGCGCGGGGTAGTATGTGACGGAACAAGGGGGCGATTTCGCTCCCTTTTCATTTGTCCATGATTTTTATTTTTCTGTAATTGATCTGCCGTCTGAAACAAATTCAACCGTGCCTTCTCTATCCGTTCGCGCTATTTTTACACCAAGTTTCTCAAAAATTTCCAAAACATCGGCATGCGGATGCCCGTAGCGATTTTTCCTGCCCGCGGAAACAACCGCATATCGCGGCGCGACTGTTTTCACATAATTTTCACCGCTGGAAGTATGGGAGCCGTGATGTCCGGCTTTCAAAATATCGCTCTTGAGACGCTCCCCGTCCATCACAATCAGACGATTTTCTATTTTCTTCGGGGAGTCGCCCGCGAGCATGACCGTCGTTCGGCCGTATTTCATCTGTCCGACGATGGAAGCTTCATTTGTGTCTTTCAGGCCGTAAACATCTCTGTCCGGATACAAAACATCAAAATGCGCGCCTTCGCCGAAGTTTATAATCATCCCCCGCCGCGCCAGTTCGCGCGGAATGTTTTTTTCCGCGCGAATTCTCCGAATCTCATCGTCTATGGCGTTTTTTGACTCTATACCCGGCTCCAGAAACAAACCGACATTATAACGTTCTAACACAGACGGCAGTCCGCCTATATGATCAGCGTCTGGATGCGTTTCTATGACGACATCAATAGACCGGTCGTAGAATGGCATGACTTCCGCCAGTTTTTGCAAAATAATTCTGGATGGCCCGCCATCTATGAGCATGTCATGTCCACCTGGAGTACGAATATATGTGGCGTCCCCTTGACCTATATCGAGAAAATAAATTTGAAGTAGGCCGTGATTTTGCTCCAGAGTAAAAACAAAAATACTCATTGTGGCGAGTGTGAAAAAAACGGCGCATATTATTCTTCTGAATTTCATGCCCGGAGACTATCAGACGGAGATAAAGAAAATATAAAGAAAATATAAAGAAAAAGGAGTATAATAAACGACAGATATAAATAATTAAAACTATAATTAAAATCCCTATGAAAAAATTTGAAGAAAAAAAGTTCAATATTCCGGCTCTGAAAGGCATCTCGGCAAAAACTATGGAGGAACATTTGAAGCTCTATGCCGGATATGTAAAAAATCTGAATATCATTCAGGAAATCTTGGAAAATCAGGACACCCCGGAATACGCGCGCAGGGAAGCGTGTCGCAGGCAGGGATTTGAGTTCGGAGGGATGCGCAATCACGAATATTATTTCTCACATTTTCTAGGCGGGCCGAAACTTCTCTCCCCAGATTCTCCTCTGTACGAAAAAATCGTTGAGTGGACCGGGTCTTTTGGTTCTTTTCTGGAAATTTTCAAAAATCTGGCCACTACGCGCGGTATTGGTTGGGCGATGCTCGGGTATGACAAACGAACAGACACATTAATCCAATATTGGGTTGATGAACAACATTTAGGACATCTCCCGGACGTTTCGCCCATTCTCGTTCTGGATATGTGGGAACATTCTTTTGTTGCGGATTATCAGCCATCTGGCAAGAAAAATTACATTGAAGACTTTTTCGCCAATCTCAACTGGCAGACGGTAGAAGACAATTTCAAAAAAGCGAAATAAAACCCCTCTAAACCTTGCTTTCTGCCAATCTCTTTTTCTTGTGAAACCGCACGATCCAAAATGTCAAAAAAATGTATGCCAAAAAAAGCATGGGAAGAGTGATAATCATTTTTATGGAAGCAAAAGGTAATTTTCCAAAAAAAGAAACGACAAATATCATCCAGGACAGTAAAACATTCGTCACCCAAGCAAAGGGTAAAGCAATGTAACTACCGAAAAAACCGAAAAAACCTGTCATAAAGCCGCCAAACATGGACCACGGAATGACAGGCAAGACGAGCAGGTTTGTGATGAGTGATACGACAGATATTTCGCCCATTTTGTATAGCAAAAAAGGCAGAATAAATACCTGAGTTGATATGGTCGTCGAGAATATCTGCCGTATTTGAAATTTTTCTGTGATAAATAATAATTTTTCTGTAAAAATCGGCGACACATATACCAAGGCCAAAGTGGATAGAAAACTCAACTGGAAGCCTATGTCAAAAACCAAAATGCGCGGATTTTGGACCAGCATGAGTAGGCCGGCAATAATGAGAGCCCGTGATACGTCGTAACTTCTCCCCGCCCGCGAGGACATGATGACAATCAGAGCCATGATGCTGGCGCGTATGGTTGTAGCGGACGCGCCCGTCATCAAGGCAAACAAAATTATGGAAAAAGCACCGAGGGATTGGCCCATAGCGCGCGGCAGAAATGAAAATATATTCATGAGGCTCACAGCTACGATGGAAACATTAAAACCCGACAAGACCAGAATATGAGTCAGGCCGGAACGTCTAAAATTATCTTGCAAATCTTTTGACAATGAACTCTTTTCTCCGAGGAGAATGCCGGCAACCAGGGACGAATGAGGTTCCGGCTGGAAACGTTCTATGTTTTCTATAAATGCTTTCTTTATTTTTATGAGAAATGAAATTACGAGGTTTCCATGATTTTCTCCGAGTTTTGTTATGGATGAACGATTTATGACATAACGCACATCATCTTTTGAGAGATATGAGATATAATCAAATTCTGGACCGCCTGGATGACTTTCAAAGTTTTCAGGAAATTTCAGGATACCTTTGATTTCCAGAGCTTCGCCATATTTATATTCCGGATATAGAGCGGCGGAAATGATTATCTGGTCTTTGGAACCGTCCGGTTTAAAACGGAATCTGCGCGCTATTTCTTTCATTTCCGGCTCCGCGCTCACAAAACCTCTCACAGACACGATTTTTCCGATGTAATCATCCAGTGGATGGATATAATTTTTTGAAATTTCCAGTCTATACGCCCCGAGAAAAAAGAAAATGAGACAGGCAAAATAAAAAATAAATCTAAACCCTCTGATGAGGAGGCAGGCACCGATTAAAAGACCGACGAGAGCGAAAATAGCGTCGATATGCGCAAAAGAGGCGGTAAAAACTCCCGCAAAAAAGGAAAGAAACAGGCCATAGAATGTTTTGTTGTTCATCCCCCAACCTTACACAACGGAGATAAAGAAAATCTAAAGAAAAAATAAAGAAAATGGCGTGATATCGCAGATCTTTTAAGGATTTGTCAACGGTCTGTCCTTGACAAATCCGACCCGAGGACTGTTCTCGCCCGGCACATTCCACTTTTTTATTTTTTTGTCACCAACTCTCTTCTTCTGGCATGACCCGCTAGAACAGTTTTATGGGGTATTTTTCTCTGGCTCCAGAATATAAATGTACATTTTCTCCGTCCGCATAGAGCGTGGCGATTTCATCACACCTTTCGTTTCCGCTGTGTCCTGTATGTCCCGCTACGTATTTCCATTCTATCTTCAGACCTTTTGCCGCATTCGCCAGTCTCTCCCACAAATCTCTGTTTAAAACTGTTTTTCTGTCGGCTGTTTTCCAACCTTTTCTCTGCCAGCCAAAAATCCACTCCGTAATTCCCATAATGACATATTTTGAATCCGAAAAAAGCTGGACTTTTTTATCGTCGGCGGCCAAATCGCCGAGATTGGCGAAATTTTCCTCGCGGACATGTTCTAGGGCGTTTATGGCCGCCGACAGTTCCATTCTGTTGTTCGTCGCACGGTCTTTTCTGCCACCGAGTTCTATGACTTTTTTCTCTGTGGAAATAATCGCTCCCCATCCCCCAGGTCCCGGGTTTCCGCGCGAAGCTCCGTCCGTGAAAATTCGTATCGGCATAAATCAAAGTATATCAACAATCCGCAGTCGCAGTTCTGGATAATTTTTGAAAGCTGACTTTTCAATATAAGCAACAAAATCTATCGTCGATTGCGGCACGGCGTGCGCAGGCAGAGATTTTTTCGGCAGAAAGAATTGAATGGCTGATATTTTTCTGCCGGCCGAGTCTCGGAAAATGATTTCTGTGTGATTGTTTTCTTTGCCGAAACTTTTTACCGCATCTATGCGCGCGCCCTTTATGAGAAAGAGAGGCTTTGGATTGCCGACGCCGAAAGGCGAAAGTTTTTCTATGTCTGCATAGAGATTCCATGAAACATCTTCTAGCGATATCTGCGCGTCAGTGCGATTCTCCGCTATTTTTAGATCGCCGATTTCAGCGCTGAGCTTCTCCGCGGCGTCTTCCAGTGAAGGAGCCAGGGCGTGCACGCTGTCGTTTGACACTTCAAACCCGCCCGAAGCTCCGTGCCCGCCGAAAGCGACAAATGCCGCTGGGATTTTCTGCATTATGGACAAAACACTTGTCATGGTGTTTCCATTTTCTCCGCGACCAGAGCGACATGAACCTTTTATAATTCCTCCGCCATCCCTGCCCCAGAGAAACGTCGGTTTGCCATATTGCTCCGCCAGATTGTTGGCCACCAGACCCAAAAGCGACGGCCGCCATACTGGATTTCCCAAAACGATGATTTTTTTGCTTTCAATATCCCTTTCGGAAAGTATTTTTTTGACCTCTTTCACGAGCGAAGCGACAGTTCCTTTGCGCTCGTTATTGACGCGCTCCAGAGCATCGGCATACGCACCCGCCAGAGAAACATTGTCGGTAGAGAGGAGATTGAAAGCGATATCCGGAGAACCCATACGCGACGCGGCGTTTATGCGCGGCGTGATTGTAAAACCGATATCATCCTCATTCAGATATTCACGTTTGACGCGCAGTTTTTGAAATAATTGCGATAGACCTAGGCGAGGTGTTTTTTTTAAAACTTTCAGTCCGTAATAGGCAAAAACTCGATTTTCTCCGGTGAGAGGTACCATGTCAGATAGCGTGGCAATGCCGACCAAATCCAAGAGCCATTTTTCCCATCCAATCGGTACGCCAAACTCGGTGCCGTATTTTTTGAGAAAGGCCTGAATAAATTTGAATATAACACCCGAACCGCAGAGCATTTTCTCCGGATATTTACAGTCTTTCAATTTCGGATTGAGGATAGCGAATGCAGGTGGAATTTTTTCCGACAATTCATGATGATCTGTAATGATGACATCAATACCGAGCGAATTTGCATAAGCTACTTCATCAATATTGCCTATGCCGCAATCTATGGTTATGAGCAGTTTTGCGCCTTTTTCTTTGAATCCGTCAAAGGCGCCGTGATTCAAACCGAATCCTTCGTCGTGCCTGTGGGGAATATAATTTTCAAAATTGACGATGCCTATTTTTTTGAAAGCATCATGCAAAATAACCGCCCCCGGAATCCCATCAGCGTCATAATCGCTGTATATAATTATTTTTTCTTTGTTCTTTATCGCTCTGTACACTCTCTCGACCGCTTTATCCATATCGCGCATGAGAAACGGGTCATGACTGTGAAGTCCGTAATCCGGGGAAATAAAAGCTAGGGCGGTGGCGAGGGTTTTCAAGCCGCGGTTTACGAGGAGATTTGAAAGTGCATCGGAAAAAACCGCGAATTCAGCAGGTTTTTCCGCAATACTTTCTCGGAGGCTATATTTCACAGAGGTATTCTATCACGCGCAAAAGATTGACTTTCCGAAACAAAAAGAGTAAAAAGCAGTCAGACTCTCGTGTGTATCAAGTAAAAAAACTTTTTTGCTCGCACGAATCACAGCATATATCAAATACTCTATCATGAAAACGACTTCCCGAACGCCAACTCTATTTGAACAAGCCATCGAAGGCGCCAGGATGAGAAAGAAAGCCGCCGAAGAAAACGAAAAACTGATGGCAAAAATCGCCGAGATACATCGGCAATCCCATGAAAAATTGATTGCCCAAATTCTCGACAGAGCCACGGGGACGTTAAGAAAAGTCCTCAACCAGAATAAGGATTTTTACGTCTTCATCAACGCGAGAACGATGGATAATAGTCTGGGATTTTATTACAATGACGGCTTGTCAGATGACAATATTCTGGGCTTTCCGCTCTTCTGCCAACGAGACCAGAGCAGCGGGATTACTCTCACACGATATTTTGGAAAACGATATTTTGGAAAAATCGAAAGTCCAGTCAGATTTGTAGAATTCAAAATCGAGGTCTCTGAGGTCTTTCATAATCCAGTGTTTGGTCATCGTATCCATTCGTGCACCGATTTCAACAAACTGACCGAGACGAAACTGGAGACTATCTGTGACCCTGAAATACTCATGGCAACATGTCTTGATTTTCTCGGCATTCCGGAATGATGCCACAATAGAAGCCTTCTACCACATCTCCCCGAGGTGTGGTATTTTTATCATATGAATATGGATTGCGTTTTTTGCAAAATAATTCGTGGAGAAATTCCGTCGCATAGAGTATATGAAGACCAAAATTTTTTAGCGTTTCTCTCCATAGATCCGGAATCCTCTGGGCATACTTTAATCATCCCGAAAAAGCATTACAGATGGGTCTGGGACCTGCCAGCCGGCAGACAGACGAGCTTAAATATAGGAAAATATTTTGAAGTCGCCCAAAAAATCGCCTTGGCACAAAAGAAAGCTTTTAATACCGATTTTGTCCTATCAAAAATTATAGGCGAAGAAGTGCCTCACGCTCACATCTGGGTATACCCCGATTCAAACGTGGCCGGAGCCAGAGAGGATTTCGCCGGAAACGCGGAGAAAATCAGGAAGAATCTCTGAGCTTGTTTGTCAAGGCGTCAATGCCGAGCAATGTCCCATGAGCCAAAAATTCAACCATGGCGCCGCCGCCTGTGGAGACAAAGCTGAATTTGTCCAAGAGACCGAGTTTTCTCACGCAGGCGATAGTATCCCCGCCACCGATGATTGTTTCTACCCGTGATTCAACCAGAGCTCTAGCCAGATTCTCTGTGCCCTCGGAAAAACCGTTTTCATAATCGCCGAGAGGTCCGTTCCAGATGACGAATTTCACGTCATTCAGGAGGTCGGCTATCTGGTCTATCGTCCTCGGACCGACATCCGTGATTTTTTCATCAGGACCTATCAAGTCGGGGCTCTTTGTGCCTTTTGACAAAGTGCTCACGGTGATGACATCAGCCGGGATGATGAGTTTTGGATTCATCTCAACATGTTTCAGATTTATTCTGGACTGGGCAATAACCGACCGGCCTATTTCATAACCTTTTTCCCTGAAAAGGTCGTTCGCCAGGGCGCCGCCGACGAAAACGTAGTCGGCGATGTCTAGAAATTTCTCTATGAGCGGCAGTTTGGTGTCAAATTTGGCTCCGCCGATGATAAAGAGGAATGGTCGCGGAGGATTAAAGGCTTTTGAGAGAGCGGCTATTTCTTCCGAGAGGAGAGGTCCGGCATAGCTCGGCAGAAGTTTTGGCAGAGAAACAATAGAGGCATGGTCGCGGTGAGATGCGGCAAAGGCGTCGTTCACATATATATCCGCCAGATTTGCCAGTCGGCCGGCGAAAACGGGATTGTTTTCTTTTTCACCCGGATTTTGACGCAGGTTTTCCAGAATGATGATGTCGCCTTCCGCCATAGTTTCCACCACGGCGTGGGCCTCGTCCAATTTCGCCACGAATGCTTTTAGAGGAATCAATTTGGAAATGTATGAAGCCACGCGGGAGAGAGAATCGGTGAGGTCGTTTTCCAGGTGACTCACGATGATCGTTTTTGCTCCCGCACTACGGAAAAATTCCAAAGTTGGCAAGGATTTTCTTATTTTGAAATCGTCCCGGATGTCATCGCCTATGACGGACACGTTCAGATCCAGCCGCAGGAGCACTCTTTTGCCGCGCAAATTTTTCTCTTCGGTGATTTTCTTGAAGCGAGTTTTTAATTCAGGAGAGTTCGTTTGCATATTCTATGATTTTACCAAAAGTGTCCGGGTCGAGAGATTGCCTGCCTACTAGTAATCCGTCAATCGAGGCGTCTTTTAAGATGTTTTCAGCGTTTTCGGAATTGAGGGAACCGCCGTACAGCACAGGTAGTCTGAGCGCCTGTTTTTTCCCAAAAATTTCCGCAACGGATTTTTTTATGTAAATCGCCATCTCGTGGATGAGAGCAGGAGCGAGGACGACGTCAAAGTTTCTGCCCACTTCCCATACAGGCTCATAGGCGACGGTTACCCACTGAATTTTATTTTTAGTCTGGCTGGAGAGGGCGCCGGTTATCTGCTCGCGGACTTCGCGCAGGTAGCGGGCATGGTTGTCCCTCTCCTTTTCTCCGACACAGAGAATGACACGCAGTCCGGCGTCCAGAGCCTGCGTGATTTTTTTGGCTATTATCTGGTCGTTATCTCCGGCCGCGCGGCGCTCGCTGTGGCCTACGATGGCGTATTCCGCCCCCGCGCTACGCAATTGCCGAGCGCTCGCGGAACCCGTATGCGCGCCGCGCGTTTCTCCCGAGACGTCCTGGGCGGCAGGGCGGATTTTCCTGTCTGTTTTTCTGCCCGTTTTCTTGCCGGACAGGGCAAGCATAAACGGCGCCGGCGGCGCCACGACCACAGCCACCTTGGGATTATTTGCCGTCTTGCGCGAAACAGCCGAAAATAGTTTTTTAGCCTCTTCCAGAGTATCTGGATTCATCTTCCAGTTTCCCACAATCGTGAATTTTTTTCTCACTCGTTTCATATCGAGATTATAACATGTGAATATATTTATCGGAGCGATTATTCCACCTCCTTCCACGATTTAATTTGAAACTCGCTGTCCGGCAATCCCGAAGAAAAATTGAGGCTGGACAAATTCGGGTCATATGTGATATTCGCGCCGCCTTCTAGGAAAATATGCCTGGCCAACCCGGCTTTGACATTGGAGCCGCCGGAAATATAGAGCCCGCCGTTCGGCGCAAACACCACGGTATCACTCGCCCCGCCGCCGATGGATATGGCCGGATCCAGAGGACTGAGGGAAACGAGCATAATGTGGCTGTCTACATTGCCGAGAACCTGGGAACCGCCGGACAGGGTTATGCTTCCGTCCGAAATTATGACAAAACTCTTTGTATTATCGTCCGGCCTCACATAGGAACCTCCGGTAATTGACACCGTCCCTGTAACCCAGAGGGTGCCCGACACACGCAGGGTCCCACCGCCGCCGACAGACAGGTTGCCGACAATTTTCTTTGGTCCGAGAGTTGCCCCGACAGAACCAACTGAATAATTGCCATTATAAACGCTTGTTGACGCTTCATCTTTCCATTCATTTATTCTCGCATCGGGCACAGGATATTCTTTCACTGCCGGGTCAGCCCGGGAAGTATCACAAGGCTTATTATTATCCACCCCGACCTGGCAATAGAGAGCGCCCGACGAGGAGACGTAACTGGCGGAATGAGAATAGCTTTGACCAACCGAAATTTTGTTGGATTGGCTCTCGCCGATGATGCCTTCTCCGTTCGTGCCTGTATATATTTTGAAATACGCATCCAGCCCGTCTGGTGTCGTGTTGTTCCAATTATTGTTGTATTTACCGATTTTTGCCTGACCGCCGGTATAAACCGTGTTGGCGGCCATAATGTAATAATTTGATGAATTGCCGCTCCCGTCTATGACAATCCAATATGCCACGCCGGCAGACAGCGTGGGATTGGCCGTGAGGGTTATATCCACCCAATCATATGAGACAGAAACCAAGGAAGACGACAGCGTGCCGCTCGCCAGTATGCTGTCAGAAGGACTGCCATAATCATCGTCAGTAATTTTCACGGTGGCATTGGCCGGATTGCCGACTTTCTTTATATATAATTGTATTTTTTTGAGGGACAAAGCGCCGGGTATTGTGAAACTCTGAGCCAAATCTTGCGTACCTGAACTATTTCCAAAAATAACAGACTGAGTCGGCGTGACGGGAGAGCTATTATCCTGGTCAATCACGCTGGTTGATTTGCCCGCGGATACGGCCTCTCCTGAAATAGCGCAGGAACCGCAACCGCGTATGGACCCGGTAGTATACACATCACCGATAATGCTCGACCCACCGACTAAATCTACACCACCAAGACCGGCTTCTATGGCATAGGCAAAAGAAATACCGTCGCCTTTGTTCAAAACGAGCTTTGTCGAGCGTCGGGCATTGCCTGCATCGCCGGCCGATGTCACTTCCCAGGAACCGTTCTCTCCGGATACTATAGTAGCGAGAGCCGTGGAAGTGGCCAGAGTCAGAGATTCCGAACCGCCTATAATTTTGCCGGTTTTTATGCGGTAAGCCGCGTCCTCCAGAGCGGATTCGGACGTAAAGTAACTTTGCTTGGACAGAGATTCGTTGCGCACCGCGCGCACTTCACGGAAAACCGCATCCGATATGGCGGCTATGACCGCTCCCGTGGCTACCAGAAAAAATATCAGTGCCGTGACCAGAGCGTATCCTCTATTGTATTTTTGATTATAATCGTTTTTCATGGAATCTTTTTATCACATTATCTTCACACGTATCATTTGACATACGATCCTCTCAAAACATATGTGCCGTAGAAATTGATTGCCGAAACTGTGGAACTGGCGAGAGGGGAGGCTGTCATTTCCACGCGCACAGCCGTAGTCGAAGCAGAAGTAAATAGACGAAAAGTCAGATTGGAAATATCTACAGCGGTCGGCGTGATGTCGCCTCGGTCCGCGCCGTTATAAATTTCTTTTACCCTGTTTTCCGCCAAATAAAAAACAGTAGTATCGTCCGTGCCATCGTCTTTTTTCATCTTGAGAACGATTTTTCCGTCGCTTGCTCCGAGAATGCTGTTTACGACATCAATGGAAGTCGCCCGGCGGATATCTCTAGAAAATCTGGAAAACGCCCCCACGGCGGCGGAATTTATTTCCAGATAATTTCCGGCGCGTTCATGGGAACGGGCAATTGTGATGGCCGTCTCAACGATTACAATGAGAAGTAGCGCAACCAGACCTATTGAAATGACCATTTCAACCAGCGTATATCCGCCGCCTGTGTCATTCCCGCTTATTTTTAAATTTCTTTTTTTGAAAAATGACATATTGAATTTTTTAAATATCGGTCATATAGGCCTCATAGGAAACGGTTGCAGTAGCGTTGCGCACGCTCCAGCTCACGGACGATTCAAAACGGAGAGTATCCAAATCTATCGTCCCTCCCGACGAGACAATATCGTCGTTAATGTCGCGCATTACTTTAAACACTCGTATTGATCTATAAAATATTCCGTCAATTATTTCAGGCGAGATTGTGATACTCCATGACAGAGGAGAGAGAATCAGATAGCGGGTACTTCCGGGAGGAATAATCGCCAGATCATTCCAATTACCACTTTTAATGAGCCGTACAGCTTCCAGGCCTTCTTCGGCCAAGAGCAATCCTTTTATAGCGCGCTGGTTTTTTTCATGGAAACTAGACAAAGCCGCGAATGTGCCGAGAAAAGACAGAGAAACGAGAGATAAGATGGCCGCTACGACGACGACTTCAATGAGAGTCGACCCGGATTCTCTGTGTTTTATCATTTTTATTTTTGAATGTTGACAAAACCGGTCCCGCCGATACTTATCGTGCGTTTTACAGTCGGATCAGAAATCAGATATACATCAATTGTACCAGATGCGGTAGAATTACCGGTGAGTCTCTGAAAGACAACCGTAGATATGCTCGATGAAGCGCGAACATACGGACTAAAATTGAATATTTTATTCGTGGTCGCCAGAGAATCATAAGTTGTGCCTTGAAAGAAAATAAACTTGTCGGGGGAAACAGCTATACCGTATTGCAATCCACCGACAGAAGCCAGAGTTTCGGCCCTGGCATCGCGCAATCCTGCCACTATGGCTGTGGCAGAAGCGTCGAGGGCTTCTCTCTTTGAAAACTCAGCAAAAGAAGCAACGGATATCGTAGCGATAATTGTCGTTATGGCCAAAACAACTAAAACTTCCATTAGTGTAAAAGCAGAGCAAGAACAGAAAAGAGATATCCTTGTGGAGCACGGACATTTTCTTGCTAGAAAATGTCCTCGGTTTCGGCGCCGTCGCGCCTCAAGCGTCTCCACGCGGACATCTCTTTTCTGTTCTTGCTCCGCTTTTATCATATGGTATTAGTGAGAGAATAAATCGGCGATATCATGGCCAGGGCGAAAAAACCGACCCCTATGCCTATCAGGACCATGAGGAGAGGCTCTATGACCGTGGACATGTCCTTGGTTTTTTGCCCAACTTCGTTTTCATAAAAGAGAGCCACTTCCAATAGAGTCTTTGACAGCGTGCCCGTTTCTTCTCCCACCCCTATCATTTCTCCGACAAACGGCGGATAGAGTTCCGTCCGCGGCGCAAACAGCGATTCCAGAGAAGCGCCTCTCTGAATTTCATCGGCTGTTTTTGAAAGCATATCTCGGTAATGGATGTTTTGAACGACACCCGCCGTGATTTTGACAGCAGTCACCACAGGGACACCAGCTGACAATAGAGATGCCAACGTACGGGCTGTGCGGGCTGAATTTATTTCCTCTACGATGGTACCAATGATTGGAAATCCGAGGGCAATTCTACCCAAAATATGTTTACCCATAATTGTTTTGGAAAAAGCGTATATGGCGGCAACGATTGCCAGTATTCCGAAAATTATAAATCCATAATATCGGGCGAAAAAATCGCTGGTTTCTATGATGGCGCGGGTAGAGAGAGGCAATTCGGTATTGAATTCCTTGAATGTGAGAGTCAGCCGAGGAATGACATAGACCAGCATGAGAATGGCTATGGCTATCATAACGCAGAGGATGATGGCCGGATACATCATGGCGCCGCGCACTTTCTTGCGAAATTCGTATGATTTTTCCAGTTCTTCCCCGACGACGGCCAGAGATTCCGTCAGGCTTCCCGATTCCTCGCCCGCCCCGACCATGGACACAAAAAGCGGGGAAAAAGTTTTGGGAAAAGACGACAGGGACGCGGACAGGCTCTCGCCTCTGGACAGATTGTCGCTTATTTTTTTGAGGATGGGAGTCCAGGTTCCGCCGGCCATCTGTCGTTCCAGAACGGACAGAGCCCGCGACAGAGGCAGTCCGGCATGGAGCATGGCGGATAAATTTTTGGCAAACATGATACGGTCGACCATCTTGGCCCCGCCGAAAGAAACGGAGAGCAGGCTTTTCAGAGTATTTTTTAGAGCGCCTTTGGTCCCCTTTTCTTTTACTTCCAGAACCACATCGCCCCTGGTATGCGTCTCTCTGTACACGGCGAACTTGTCCGCGGCTTCCATGGTGCCTTCATAATGCGTGCCGTCTTTTTTTACCGCTTTGTAGGCGAAAAGCATTGGTATAATTTTACCACTTTTCCGAAATCTTTTATTCCGAAACCACACGGAGCACTTCCTCTATGGTGGTGAGCCCCTGCGCCGCTTTGAATATGCCGTCTTCCAGCATGGTCATCATGCCCTCTTTTTTGGCTTGAATTTCTATGACTTCGGATGTAGCGTTTTTTATGGCCAATTCTTTTATAGCCGAAGACATTTTGAAAACTTCATGCATGCCTATGCGACCCTTGTACCCATCGTCTCCTTCCCCCGCCTTCGGCGCCCCAAACTGGACCTTATCCCATCCGTGAGCAGGACCGATTACTTTTTCATTGCGTAAAAGTGAGAGCATGCGTTCCAAATCAACTACTTTGCCGAGAGCTGTGAGTTCCGCTCTGGTGAGAGCTTTTCTGTCTTTTGCATCGGCCAATCTCCGAACTAGACGTTGACCTATGACGACAGATATAGTGGAAGCCAGCAGGAACGGCTCAATCTTCATGTCTATGAGTCGAGGAATGGCTCCAGCCGCGCTGTTTGTGTGGAGGGTTGAGAGAACGAGATGTCCGGTGAGAGCGGCATTTACGGCGAGAGACGCGGTTTCATTATCTCTGATCTCGCCGACCATAATGATGTCGGGATCCTGACGGACGAGACTACGGAGACCCGTGGCAAACGTAAATCCTATATCAGGACGCACTTGGGTCTGATTGACGCGGGGCATTTGATATTCCACCGGATCTTCAACTGTGGAAATATTGACATCGGGCTGATTCAAAATGTCCAAAATAGTATAGAGAGTGGTGGATTTTCCCGAACCGGTGGGCCCTGTGGCCAGAATCATGCCCGTGGCGA
>JBBTTH010000020.1:0-2291 GCA_038064295.1 Patescibacteria group bacterium | reverse complement strand
TACTGTTTAATGATAACACTCAACTATTTGTGCGCAACGGCGAGCGTCAACACATGATCAAAGAATTCAGACAACGGAAAACCGCCGGCATCATTGGCTTTTGGAATGAGAGAATGAGATGTCATACCGGGCAGAGTATTTACTTCCAGAAAATAAACACCTCGTTTTGGGTGAACAATAAAGTCAGAACGTGAATAATGGCGCAAACCCATACTCTCGTGAATCATTTTGGAGGTTTCCTGAATAGTCTGTCTTACGGATTCATCAAATTTGGCTGGGCAGATATATGTCGTATCATCACTCACATATTTGGCATGATAATCATAAAAAGAAGTCTTTGGAATAATCTCTATCGGAAAGAGAGGATAAGTTTTCTGCCCACGGAAATTATCAACAACACCGCAAGTTACTTCCCTGCCTTCTATAAACTCTTCTACAATAACCGAGTCGGAATGCTCCAGAGCTCTATTGAGCGCAGATTCAAGGTCAAAAAAAGTTTTGACAATCGTAATACCGACTGATGACCCGGCAGTAAGCGGTTTTACGATGGACGGATGAGGAATAATTCGGAAGATTTCATGAGTGCCTTTCTGTTTGATTTCATCACGAGTAAATATTTTGTGCATGGCGAATTTTATTTTGTCTTTTAAATGCGAGAGAGCGCCCTTGGTCAAATGTTTGTTCATGGCCAAGGCCGAAGCAAAAGATTTTGAGCCTGTAAAAGGAATACCGATATGCTCCAGAATTCTCTGCACTTTCCCGTCTTCGCCGTATTGCCCGTGAAGCGCCACGAAAACCACATCAACATGCTTTAGGGCTTCGGCTGGTTTTTTCTCCATACCTCCCACATGCCAAACACCTGCGCGAGATATGAAAACATCAATCGGCTCATATTTTGCCGGCAAATTTTTGAGAACCGTTTCGCCGGACTTCAAAGAAACTTCATATTCGGAGCTAGGTCCACCACGCAGAACCGCTACGCGAGTCTTGTGAGCGAAAGGCATGTGTAAATTATAACATGTGCAAATTGTGATAAAATACTTTAGCGGAGTTTGCGGTGATAAGCTATGGCGAAACGGTGGGATTCGCTGTTGGCGAGAAGTATGGCTTTTTTGTGCTTATCGGCAAGTCCGGCATCGCCTAAAATATCAATCGGGTTGTGACGATCATTTTTGACAACGGAAACAACGGGAATGGTCAGATTGTGTTCTTTCAAAACTTTTTGCGCTAGATTCAATTGTCCACGACCTCCGTCCATGACCATGAGACCCGGAAAACGCCACTCTGAGTGATTCAGTCTGCGTTCTATGACTTCGCGAAGAGAGGCCGTATCGTTGTTACCGACTCCCGGCGAGAGCTTGAATTTTCTGTATTCGTCTTTTGCCGCTTCACCGTCGCAGACAACCGTCATAACTCCCACACTTTCTTTCCCTGACATATGGGCTATGTCGTAAGCTTCAATTCTGAAATCCGGAGTTGGCGATGTCCCATCATATCCGGAATCCGGTTTTGAAAAAATCTCTGCGTTTTCTTTGTTTTCCTTTATGAGAGAAACGTCCTGGATGTGATTGAGGGCAAAAAGCTTATGTTTAATTGCGGCCGCTTTTTCAAATTCTTTCACTTTTGCATATTCGTCCATTTCTTTTTCCAGTGTTTTGCAAAGTCTCTGTTTTTTGCCGCCGAAAAAAAGAAGGATGCGCTCGATGTTCTTTTTATATTCCAGTCGTGCCTCTACGCTTGTCGTATCGGGAGCTAAACCAATCTGACGATAAAAAGTGTTCGTATGTTTGATCAAAGACGCCTTATCTATAAAAGGAAACATCTTGCGAATGATTTTCAAGGCTTCGCGCAGAGCCGAACCATTGGTGAAAGGCCCAAATGATGCGCGGATTTTGAGTCCTTTTTTTTGACGTTCCAGGCCCAGCGTCCTGCCGCGAACGGTAAGAACCAACGGAAACTCGTCGCGGGTGATGACGACGTAATTCCAGCTCTTATCGTCTTTTTCTTTGACGTTGTATTCCGGCCGATGTTTCTTTATGAGGTTGGCCTCGGCAATCATGGCTTCCAGAACAGAATCAGTTTTCAGCCATTCTATGGAATCGGCTTTGAAAACCATATCGGTAATGCGTGAACCGCGGGTGGAAATAATGTCCGGAGAAAAGTATGAACGTACACGGTCATAGAGAGAGGTGGCCCTGCCTATATAGAGAATTTTGCCAGCTCGTTTCCAGAAATAAACGCCGGGAGCGTCAGGCAGGTTCAGTTTTTCAAATGATTTGATATTCACAAGG
>JBBTTH010000019.1:0-20954 GCA_038064295.1 Patescibacteria group bacterium | reverse complement strand
TGCCCGAAATCCGCGCTTGTCGCGGCCTAAGGCAAGCTCAATGACAGGGAGTAAGTCGTAACAAGGCACGGGTAGCGGAAGCTGCTCGTGGATTATTTCAAGTGAAAAACTATTCTTAGCCCGAATTTATTCGTGGCGAAAGGATTTACGGAGTCGATCGTTTTCTGTTTTATACAGATTGGGTTTTGCAGATACCTAAAACTGCATGGAAGTAGGGGAAGAACCTGCGCCAGAACGGAACAAAATAGAAGACAGTATTTTGCAAGACTGCTCTTTTTGAGAAAAAACCGCTTAACAAAGCGGTTTTTTCTGTGCTTGAAAAGGATTGACAAAGTATATTATTTTTGTATAATACAAACCGGTAGTCAGGATTCGCAGTCGCGGATCCCCATCACAATCAACCCCGTTTCTACTAATGAGTATTATCACTGAAATCAAATCAATCTCTATTTTTGCCCGCCGAGCCAGGCTTTACAAGAAAATCATGAGAGCGCGCCGGGAACGTTCCCGTCTGCGCCTCGATCTCAATATCGAGAATTGCAAATATCAAAGTAACGGGCGCGGACAAAATCTCGCCGTTCGTGTAAGCGAGCTCAGCGGTCTCCTCGGAGAGTATAGAATCACCTACAGGCTTCTGAATTTTGAACTCGACGAGCTCGGTCGAGCAGAAAAAAGCGAAGAGCTTAATCCTCAACCTGGGGGATTGTTATGAGAATAAAGCGCCTTTTTCGACCTTCCGACGCTCACGACTGGAGGCCTTCTCACATTGCGCGGCGACTTCATCCTCCTCTGGAGATGGATTTCCTCAAGGTTATGAGCGGATGGGTCACAGAAATTTCAAAAGCGTCCAAAATGAATCGGGCGCTTTTTTCATTGCGGGGAAACTCATTTTTTGTTATATTTTCAAAGCTTTTTGTAAAATACGCGCGTATAGCTCAGTTGGTAGAGCACATCACTGATACTGATGGGGTCCTAGGTTCGAATCCTAGTACGCGCACAAAAATTCAAATTCGGACAAAAATTCCTGAATCACAGCTT
The DNA here is from genome assembly GCA_038064295.1 of Patescibacteria group bacterium. Classification (GTDB taxonomy): domain Bacteria; phylum Patescibacteriota; class Minisyncoccia; order Phycocordibacterales; family UBA6065; genus UBA6065. Next base: position 19,916 of record JBBTTH010000019.1, on the reverse strand, counting down.
TTCCACCGTCCGTATACAATTTGTGAACAGCTTGTCCACTGTTTTGTCCACTTTTTGATTTGCATTTTACAGAACGAAGTACATAGTTTACAGAGGATTGCCTTTCCAGGCATACCAAAAGAATCAGGGACTGCACGATATGTGTCGGTCTGATAAATACTCTCCACAAGCATTTTGATGAGCGCATCACTCAGTGTTCCCACCTAATTTAAGGCTAGGCAAAGGCAGTTCTCCTCAAAGGCCGTCTCGCAAAAGATTTGCAAGACGGCTTGTTATATTTTTTAAAAAACCCAAATAAACAAGTATTGTCCGCATAATTCATTAAAATTGCTCAACGTGGCGGTTTTTTTAGTGGCGCGCTAACTGGTTGAATGTGCTTTACGAACCATTGACAAAACCAGCATAAGGGTGTATACTATTGGGGTAGTTAAATTGTTCTTTGAAGTACCTCGCCGCTTTGCGGTGAATATGTGCCTTCCGGCCCTTCGGAGATTCCTGTTAGTAAACTGTCAGAGAAAAGGGTTAATCATGAATGTCAAGATTGTGGATTGTAGCATTTGTTCAGTCAAGTATCTCCCCCGCGTGTTTGGAAAACCGTTGCCGGGTGAGGTGGTCTGTGGCGGCGACACGGCATACTTTGAGTTCAACTCGAGTCACAACGTTGTCATTGGCGATGACAACGAGCCGTGCTTCGGTCCGGGCAAGGCGTGTTTTCTCCAGGCGGGCGATGAGATTATCGCCCAGGTCAGGGAAGTTCGCCGTGGTCACTATGTCGTGACGGCCTGGACGCACATTCGGGACTGGGAAAAAGCCTTGGAGGAGCTGGCCAAGCCGAAGTTGGCGAAACCGGCCCCGGCCATTCCCGTGCCGGTTTTGCAAGTCCAGCCGGCGTTGGCGTTCCCAGTGCCGGTCCTGCAGGTGGCGACCGTGGCGGCAGCCGTTTCGGCGGTCAAAAATCAGACCGGCCGGGACCGCCGAGGAATTTTCAAGCCAACCCCGAGGTCGACAGAAGTTCCCGTGTTGCCCGTATCGCCCGACGAGGCCAGTTGTCTCAAGGCAGTGGACAGGCTCGAGAACTTGCCGCCCGTTACCGTCGAAATTACCGCTGAATGTTCAGCGGCGCCGGCTCCGACCCAGACCTCCACGGCCGAGAAGGTCGCGAAGCAGTAAGCTTCGCCACCCAATCGGTTAGCAAGGAGCGCAGAACTAAAAATCCTGCGCTCTTTTTCATTTAGCAGGAAATTCAAGCTTTTTATTTGATTATTCCCGCGCGCAGTGTATAGTCTCTCCAGGAGGTCTTTATGAAAAGAAATGTTATGCATTCCTTTGTCGAACAGGCGGAAGCCAGAATCGCAAAGGAGCTCAGCGAATTTGAGATTAGTCCGGGAGAAATTCCATACATAAACTCTGGCGCCATAGCGGGACGAGCCGTGGACTATTTGCGGCAAAATAATGTGCCGGTGAAAGGGTACGTTATTGACGTTCACATCCTGCTTATTCGCGAGAGATCGCCAGGCAACGAAGTCTCCATGAAGGTAAAAATCGGGGAATACCGTTCTCCGGCGGAGCAGGAAAACACTCTGCGGACCGATATAGCGGCGTTTGAAGCCAAAAACGGTCCAGTTACAAAATGGAAAATCGTACATGAAATTCAATTTCTCTACGACGAGTATCAAATTTCGGATTAGCGAGCGACCTCCAACGGTGGGGGCGCTTTTTTTTGTGACTCACGGCGCTTTTTTTCAATTTTCCCGCAGTTTTTGGGCTATCTGCCGGTGATGACACAGACCACTGCGCTGTGGAACTTTGCTCCTTTTGAAACTGCCCGCAAGAGACCGGCGAAACCCAGGATGCCATTCGGAGTGGCTTCCATACCCGCTTTTTCCAGGAGAAATTTTTGCGCTTGCCTCGTCTCATCGTTTGAAACGACCCAGCCCGCCCCTCCGGTTTCCCGCACGGCATTTATCAGAGCTTCTTTTCTGCGGGCGGTTTTGTCCACTATGGCGTCAGCTATGGAAATCTCTTTTTTTCTCTTTTCCGTGTCAAAATCCCCGGCTATGGACGAATTGCCCGCGGGCTGGACTATATGGACGGCGACACTTTTTTTGTTCGCTATGAAATAATCGGCCAGGGCCTGGGCGGCGGTGCCGGAAGAAACGCTTATGAATACGTCGGATAGTTCCGGCGTCTCCGATATTTCGGCGGCCAGGGTTTCGTATCCTGTCAGGGCAAGCGGATTGGTGGATTGCCGCAGACTCTCCCCTCCGCTTTTGGACAGCGCCTGGAGGGGCCGGTCGGTTTCCTTGATGATGATTCTCTCGTCGTGAATTTCGGAGAGTAATTTCTTTTTCTTTTCCGGATTTATGTGTTTGCCTATGAAAACGGAAAGAGAAAGCTCTCCGCCCGCGGTGTTTCTCTCTTGGATATGCCGGATTGCGGCCAGAGCGGCATTGCCCGAGGAAGACACGGCGAAACGGGTCGCGCCTCCGGATGCTTTGGTGTCTATCATGACCGGTATGGAGCGGCCTTTATGGGAGCCGTAGGGGTGCAGGTCCTCGCGCTTGAAATACAAGCGTAGCACGCCAATCTCTCGGGCTAGCTCCGGATGCTCTGTCTGGGGGGTAATCATGGTCTGGTTTTTGTATATTAGCCAATTTGCTGTAATATATCCATATAATTATTTTGCCATGAAATGCGTCTGCCCGGAATGTAAAAATGAAATAGATGTGTCAAAACACCCGAAAATCGCCGTGGGTTACTGCGTGGAATGCGACACTTGCGGCATCTTGCTCGAGGTGCGGTCTATTGAAAACGACGACGTAACGACGGAAATAATAGACGAGGGAAAATAGCGGAAGAGATGCTCTCGCAGAGCACGCCGTCCGCCTCTGCTGAGGCGGCGGCTCACTCTCGCGCCGTCGCGCTCCGAGAGTCTCTGCTCGAGCATCTCTTCCGCTATTTTCCGGCCAACCTTTTCACCGTTTCTTCTATCATGCCTCTCCAGCCGTGAGAGCCGAGGAAAACTATGACGTCGCCCCGGCTGCGGCCTCTCGCTAAAAATCCCACCAGCTCATCGTCATCGTCAAAATAATAAACTTCTTTATGATTTTTCTTTATGATTTCGGCCAAATCCTTTCCGTCAAAAGCCTTTTTTGGATTGGCGCGGTTGACCTTCAGTTTTGAAAGACGGGGAATGACCACTATGTCGGCATCCTTGAAGGCGTCTTTGTAAGCGGGAGCTGATTGAAGAGTTCTATTGCCCATGTTCGGTTCATAGACCGCGATCACGAGCCCCTCGTATATATGACGCAAATTGTTCAAAACAGATTTTGCTTTTTCCGGTGAGTGAGCGATGTCGTCCATGACTGTCACTTTGTTCTCATAGCGTTTCTCCATTCGGCGTTTCAGACCGGAGAAACTTTTTATGGCGTCTGAAATTTCTCCGGGGGAGATACCCGCCGAGTGGGCCATGGCAAAACAGCCGGTAATATTTTCCGCATTGTACGAGCCCAGAAGTGGGCTTTTTATGTTGTAAGTTTTGCCATGGTAGACGATATCAAAAACAAGGCCCTCGGAAGTTTGATTCAGATTTTTATATTTATACAGAGCGTTTTTGGATGAACCGTACGAGGTCAGATTCTCTTTGGACACTCTGGCATCCATGACAAGAGGACGTAGCTCTCGCCCATCCGTGCAGAAAACGATTTTGCCGTTGCTCGGAATGGCGGCGATGAGTTTCTTGAAAGCGCCGAAATAAGATTCCTCCGTGGGATATAAGTCGGCGTGGTCCCATTTCACGGACGTGAGCATGAGGTGGGTCGGCTTGTAATGAAAAAATTTCGCCTTTTTGTCCCATTTGACGGTGGAGTATTCATCACCCTCCACTACGGACCACTTTCCGGAATCTATGGCGGCGGCGGGAGAGCCGTCTTCCGCCAATCCGCCGAACATGTAGCTGGGCTTCTCCCTCGCGTGTTTGAAAATATGCGAGAGCAGGGCGGCTGAAGTGGTCTTGCCATAAGTGCCGGCGCAAACTATAGATTTTTTGGCTATGAGAAATTCCGCCACCGCTTCCGGATAAGATTTTATTTTTATATTGTTTTCGCACGCATAAACAAGCTCTGAATTTTGGCTCGCCACAGCGTTTCCCACAATAACAAAATCTGGCACGCCGCCCATAATCATTTTTTCGGGATGAGAACCTGGATAGTATGGAATGCCGAGATTTGTGAGATGGGTAGAAACAGGCGGGAAAAAACCAGAATCAGAGCCAGTTACCCTATAGCCTTTTTGCCACAAAGCCGTCGCCACGGCGCTCATAGCCACGCCACATATGCCTATAAAATGAACCCTATGAGCTTTCTTCATGGGGTTTACTTTAACATTTCTTTATCTTTTCTTCATAATTTCTTTATCTCGCCAATATATAGTATTGGCGCAAATCGAATCACTTGTTTGATTGCATTAAAATTTAACCTGTATTACAATGTATTACATGAGAGAAATACTGAACATATCTCTGCCGAAAGAAATGGCAGAAGGAATAAGGAATTTAGCAAAAGCCGAAGATTTTTCAGTGAGCGAACTTGTACGCGCGGCCATTAGGTTATACAAAACAGAAAGGTTGAATCGCATTGCAGAAGGGGCCATGAAAGAACACCGAGAAGGAAAGACTATAGAAATAAAGTCTTTCAAGGATCTAAGAAAATACAGATAACTCCATGCGTGTTTTTCTTTCGTCTTCATTCCTGAAGGCTTATAAAAAGCTGCCAGCAGTAGTAGTTGATTTATTTGCCTTCAAAAGAGAGATTTTCTTCAAAGATCCTTTTGACATTCAATTAAAAACTCATAAATTACATGGGACTCAGAGAGGGTTGTACTCTTTTTCTTTGGATAGAAAGTACAGAGTAATTTTTTGTTTTGATGAAAATGCGGATATTGTTCTGATAAAGATCGGTAAACACGATATCTATCAATAACTACCTCAAAATCTCTTTGAGTGATTCGTAGTCACTCTGCCACCTCTCTCCATCGAACCATTCACCACCTGAGAACTGAAGTTTGTAGCTATCTGTCGGTCTCTGAAGCGATCCCAGATAAATATATTTTTTGCCTGTTTCTTTCGCCCATTCCACGGCTTTGGTCATCATACCGAGTCCGCGTGACGACTCTTTCGGGTCTTCTATATAAAAAGGATAACTGTAGTGAATGAGGTTTGCCGTTTTCGCGCAGATTGCGTAGCCGAGAGCCGCGCGAGTTTTTATATCCATAAATATAAACAAGCGGTTAAAATTGCTTTTCTTTTCATTGGTGACAATTTCACGGGTTTTGTTTGCCGTAAAGACTTTGTCTCCGAATTTTTCATAAAAACTCTTGGCCAGTCTGCCTATCTGCCAGTTGTAACCCGCATAGGGGATAGGTTCTATGAGCAGGGAGAGATTTTCCGATTTGCGCAAAATGCGCCGATTCTCGCTCGATGTTTCGTATTTGGACAAGTCTATGCGGAAACTTCTCGTTTTATTCATCACGCCTTTTTCTACGCGGGTAAAAACATAGCCTCTCTCGTACAGGTCTTCTATATTTTTATTCGAAAAATCCGTGATAGTTTTCGTGTCCCAATTCAAATATGTCATTTTATTGCAGAATTAGCGCTTTATTGCCGGCCTGATATGTCTCTAGTGCAAACCGATCCAGACGCCTATCATGACCATGCCGAGGTGGACGACCCACATGCGCATGATGGTTTTTTCCTCACTCCAACCCAGGAGTTCCAGATGGTGATGGAGAGGCGCCATGCGGAAACCCCGTCTGCCGAACACATGGCGACCGATTGATTGGATGACGACCGTTATGGCTTCCACATAAAACATAAAAGCAATGAGAGGCAATATGGCCATGCTGTTTACGGCCAGAGCGTTTATAGCCAACAGTCCGCCGAGCCCGAGACTTCCGACATCTCCCATCTGAAATCTGGCTGGTTTTATGTTGAAATATGTATATGTAACCAATGCTCCGGCAGTAACGGCGTTTAGAATGGCGAGGGAATCATAGCCGGAAATCCAAGCCAGGAAAGCCAGAGCGCCGAAAGTGGGAATGAGCATGCCGCCGGCCAAGCCGTCCATGCCGTCTGAGATATTTACGGCGTTGGCCGTGAACATGACGATGAGAATGATCAGAGGCACGATCCAGCCGCCGATGGAGAGATAGCCGTCAAAAGGCGTATAAATCTGATGCCAACTCTCGCCGAGTTTCCAATAAATCCACCAGGCGGCCATGGCTCCGGCCACAAATTGCAAGAGCAGTTTTTCATGGACCAGGACTCCCCGCCTCTGCTTGGAGCCGAATATGCTCGCGACGCGCTTGAATACGGTCCAGGGGAAAGTGATGATGAGCCAAATCCGAAAGAGCGGATTTTTGTGAACGCGGACGAGAGTTTTGGTTTGAGCCAAGCTCCTCTGTCTGCGTTCGCCCCCGAAAATATTGAGCAGATCGTCTATGGCGCCGAGACCGGCCGAGAGGAGCATGACACCCATGGGCATCCACGTATAACTGCGTTCCCAATTGAAAAAATAAGTGAGGAGAGCGATGGTGGCGATGACCAGAAGTCCGCCCATGATGGGCGTGTCGGTTTTTTCCTGGTTTGATTCCAGGGCCAGGTTTTTATCGCCGTTATCCTGCCTCGTAATGCCCAGACGGCGGAGCAGTCTTATAAAAAACGGCGCTACCAACAAGCTCGCAACACAGGCAACGATGGCAAAGCCTATGATGTCGGTCAAGCCCTGTATTTGGCTAGGCAGGAAGTCGGTCATGAAAGTAAAGTATAAAGGAAAAAAGTGAAGTTGACAAATAATCGTATATTTGTTGTCGTATTTGAATCCTTTCTTTCTTGATTTCGCGGCAAAAAATTTCAAATCGCTCGTGAAATATCGGGCGGTTTTTTTCTATAAATTAAAGTTTAGTCGTCGCACAAAAACCTCTATGGCATTTCTGGCGCTTTCAAAAGTGTAATTTTCCTCGCCCGTGACACCTTTTTCTTTCCATGTGCCTCCGATGAGATCTTCGCCACGGACCAAAATCTCGCCTTCGCGCACGCCGTGGCCCACGACACCGTCAGAAGGCCAAGCGTATGAATGGGCGTACGATATTCGCGTGGCGAGAGTGTCGCTGTTTGTCCTATCAACTGCCGTTATGACCAGTATATGATTATAATTTTTGTCTTTGCCTGTGCCGAGGAAAATGATGATATCGCCCGGCCCGGCTTCCGAAATTTTTATGGCCGAGCTGTTTTTTCTATCCGCGAAGGCTATGACGCCTATGTTTTCCGCGGGACGCAGGCGGCCTAAAAGTGCGCCGATAAAACCGGCGCGCAGAGGTTTTACGAAACTCTGAAGTTTTTTGCCGGTCTTTTCTTGACAGAGGGTGTTTAAAACATGATAAGCAAAACCGGAACAATCTATGCCTAGGTCGTTTTTTATGAGAAATTCTTTCAATTTGCCAGCCGGCAAGCCGGAAGTTTTCACCCGCGCGAATTTGGCATCTATCATGGCTTCCTCGGCGATTTCTTCCGGCGTACCCTTGCCTTTGACAACCCGCAGAGAACCGCGGATTTTGCGGCGGCGGTTATTGAAATACGGGCAGTTCGGTCGCGCGTTTGGTCCCGCGCCGAGAGGCAAAGCCAGATAATTTTCTATCATGGCGCGCGCCGCACCACAGAGCTTTCCCGCCTTTTCCCGCTTTTTTACTTCTGATATTATCGGATGCATGATGCGATGAAACTTCCCAAGTCGTTTAATTTTCCGTGGCCTTTCATTATACCTTCTCCGGATTGGATGCGGAGCAGTTCTCGGTTGTGAATATCGTTTTCATATTCTATGACGTCAAGACCTCTTTTGCGGAGAGAGACGATATCCGTTTTGAAATCTTTTTCCGTCACGCGTTTTACGATTTGCCCACCCGATGGAACACTTGTGAGTTCACCTATAACCGGCTCCCCCAAGAGCGCGAGAACGTGAGCCTCAAATACAGATACACCATTCGAATCAGATTTTGAGACTGATTTTTTTTGGAGTTTTGATTCAAATGAGGCGGAAGCGGGTTGACGAGCGTTTATTTCCAGGAGATAAGTTTTGTCGGATTTTTCATCATATATGATGTCTATGCCAAAGAGGCCTTTCCAACCTGATTTGGCCATTCTCTCGCCTATATTTAAAGCAATAATTCCGATTTCTCCACAAATTTTTCTGTATCTCGGATCGTGGGGCAGAGCGAAATCGTTGCCGATAGTGGAAAAAGGCAGGTCGGTCATAGGCGCGAGCCCCGTTATCTGATAACTTGGATTGCCGACGAGCACTTTTTTTCCGGCGACGACGGCATTCACCGTAAACACGGGTCCGTTTATGAAATTGACGACACGACACTCTCTCTCCGGAAATTTTTCTCGCAGTTTCTCGAGCTTGAGAGAAGTGTCTATGACGTATGTGCCTTCGCCTGTATGAGAATGATTGAATTGCAAAACAAATTTCTTGCCGTCGCACTTCACATTTTTCACTAAAACGATTTTGTGAGGTGGTAGGAGTTTCGCGTCCGGACCGAGCCATTTTACTTGCGAAATTTTCTCTTCAACCTCTTTTGCGAGCTTTGCCGATGGATTCAAGAGACTCCAACCTTTCTCTCTCGCCAATCTCTCTATGCGCGGAGTATTTTGAAAGACTAAAACGCTCGCTCCATGTTCGGAAATTATTTTCTGCGCTTCAGGTCGGAGTAGCAAATCATATGTGTCCAAAATTCCGTCAAGGTCTTTTATTAGCCGGACATTATTCGGATATTTTTTCTGCACCTCCCGACCATATTTTGAATCGTTTGATATGACGAAATAGCTGTTCTCGGGCTCCATTCCCAAAGCTCGCTCTATATCTCGGCTGACATAGACAATAGGTTTTTCTATTTTTAGATTCATAAATCAATACTACTTCTTTACAGGAAATTGACAAAGTAGTTACTTTGACTTGAGCGACTTTTGTAGTTTTTCCGATTATGTTCTAATCTCTTTTATATGGCCACTCTCTACATCGTCGCCACCCCTATAGGTAATCTTGAAGATATCACTTTGCGGGCTTTGCGTGTGCTTGCCGAGGTTGATGTTATATTTTGCGAGGACACACGGACGACACGTGTGCTTCTGGAGAGATATAAAATCAAAACAGCGACAGAGAGTTTCCACGCGAAGTCGCCTCTCTCAAAGATAGACCACATCATCGAGCTTTTGCAGAGCGGCAAAAACCTCGCTCTCGTATCGGATGCCGGCACGCCGTGTATATCAGACCCCGGAATGCTCCTAGTTGCGGAAGTCCGCAAACAGTCGCCTGACACATCTATGGCGGCTATTCCAGGCGCTTCGGCTCTCACGGCCGCCATATCCATCGCCGGAAAGCCTCTCCACGAATTCGTTTTTCTCGGTTTTTTGCCTCACAAGAAGGGCAGGAAGACCCTCTTTGAAGAAATCAGGACGGGCGCGAGGCCGTATGTATTTTACGAATCTCCCCATCGCATGGAAAAAACCTTGAAATCTCTGGCGGGCTCCGGTAGGACCGTGACTATATTGCGCGAGCTCACCAAAATATACGAATCATACGTATCGGGCACGGCCGAAGAAGTGTTGAAAACCTTCCACGACAATCCGGAAACCCTGCGCGGCGAGTTTGTCGTTATCGTCAATAACTAATATACTGGAGGCATGAAGTACAGAAACAGCATCATTGCCCTGGGATTTTTGGTGGTCGTCATCCAGTTTCTCGGCTTTCCGGAAAGTTTCCGGAACGCTTTGTTTATTGTTTCCGGAATGGCGGTCATCGCTCTGGCCTATTTGGCGGGCAAAAGATAATAAATCCGTTCGTGCCGAAAACGCCGAAAAAAAAAGAGAGGTCAGCGCGGGTCCGCGGACTGGGGATTATCCTCGCCGTTCTTTTTGTCTCTATTCTGGTCGTTCTCTATGCGGGTATTTTTCCCGGTATCCCGAAATTAGGCAAATTTAAATACCGGATGATGTCAGCCTCGCTCACGACCACGACCTCGTTCATCCATCTGCGCCAGGCAACGCATGTTCCCACACCGGACGCCGTGAAAGGCATATATATGACTTCCTGCGTCGCCGCCACGCCGTCACTCCGCGATAATTTGATGAAGCTCATAGACGAAACCGAGCTCAATACGGTTGTCATAGATGTCAAATCATACGATGGTCATATTTCCTTTATGCCGGTGGATGAAAGGTTGAAAACGGCGGTGGGCGGCTGTTTCGTCAGGGACATGCAGGATTTCATTGACGGTCTCCACTCTCGCGGCATATACGTGGTGGCGAGGCTGGCGGTTTTTCAAGACAAACTCATGGTGAAGCTTCATCCGGAATTGGCCGTAAGGAAAGCCAGCGCCACCACGACGCCCTGGACGGATTTCAAAGGCATCTCCTGGATAGACCCTTCTTTCAAATCGCATTGGGACTATACAGCGGTCCTGGCCCGCGAGGCCCATGGCATAGGTTTTGACGAAATAAATTTTGATTATATCAGATTTCCGGCGGATGGAAATATGAGAGATATCTGGTATCCGGAGAGTGGCATGCGAGACAAGAGCGATATCATGCATTCCTTTTATGAATACTTGTACGATTCGCTGTCGCCTGAGGGCATCATCATTTCCGCCGACCTCTTTGGCATGACGACCACAAATACCGACGACCTCCACATCGGCCAGATTCTGGAAGACGCTCTGCCTAATTTTGATTATATTTCTCCCATGGTTTATCCGTCGCATTATCCGCCGGGTTTTATGAATTTGGACAATCCAAACAGACATGTCTATGAAGTCGTCAAAATCTCCCTGAGTCACGCCGTCGCGAGGGCTATTGCCACGACGACCGTGGTCGCTTTGCCCGACGCGCGCATAGGCACGACCACGCCGGCCATATACGCAAAGGCTTCTTTTGACAAAAATAAAATACGCCCGTGGCTCCAGGACAACAATTATCCCGTGCCCTATACGGCCGAAATGGTCCGCGCGCAGATACAGGCGGTATACGATTCGGGGCTCAATTCTTGGATGCTCTGGAACGCGGGGAACAGATATACCCAAGCGGCTCTGGAAACGGAAAACGAAATTCCGCCCGGTCGGGAATGAAAAACAAAAAAAACATCCCCTCCGCTTTATAACGCGCTACCTTGAAGTATATACATATATATGCTTTGATTGTGTGGTTGGGATGTTCTTTATTTCCAAATTCAAATAACCTCAAACCAAACTCACCACGATCATGATCTGGACTATTATATTCTGTCTTGCGGTACTTGTTTTGTTTTTGTTCGCTCTTTATTTGGTTGGTCGCTGGTTGGTCCGTCACAACCAAAGAAAGCATGCCGGTTCTGTTCCGACGACTTTCGCAAAAGACCGTCTGACTCTCTAAGTCGAATGAACCGGATTTCTCCCACTTTACCAAAATCGGCCTCTCCCCCCGGCCGAGTTTTTTTTTTTTTTTTTTTTAAAAGGCCGGGCTGGGCAAAATCTGAGATAGGAGTAGCCTTCATACTTGTCGGGTTTATTCGGTTATGGTTCTGATTCCGGTCTCAGGGCCGTCTCTCTAAAACACTTCAGTTTTACGAGAGAAAATGACCGGTTGTCAGGAAGTCCAGAAGTCATGAAATCAACCAACGGTTCGAGAACCAACAGTTCGGGTAGTGGTGGTTCAGGTGTGGCCGCGCGCGGAATCATCAGATTCCCGGCGCGGAGCAGTAACCCAGGTAACGGAACCCATGGGGTGTTTTGCGGTGATGTTGAGCCACCGTTCAGGCAGAAAGGTGGAGTGTTTTTTTGCGCAGGAGGCATTCTCAGTCTGAGGCCCCAGAATTTGCGGGATTAGTAGACGATTGGATAGTTTGTCAATTTTCTCGGTATGATTTTTGACAGGGTGGCCCACCGAACTTTCGGCGGGCTTTTTTTGATACTTTTTTTATACACCGAAAAATGGCATAATGGTGCAAATGACAAGCGACGACAAAGTTACATATTTCGCCGAGACCGACGCCCGCAACAAGAAAATAAAATTCGGCATCAAAGCCAAAGACCGTACTCGCCATGTCTATGTCATAGGCAAGACAGGCATGGGTAAATCCACCTTGCTTGAAAACATGGCCGTGCAGGATATCCAGAACGGGGAAGGTCTGGCTTTCATAGACCCGCATGGCAAGACCGCCGACCTGCTTTTAAATTATGTTCCTGAAAACAGGATAAAAGACGTCGTTTATTTCGCCCCTTTTGACGTTGAATTTCCAGTTTCTTTCAATGTCATGGAGGACGTTGGATATGACAAGCGGCATCTGGTTGTCTCCGGCCTCATGTCCACTTTCAAGAAAATCTGGCTGGACGCCTGGTCGGCCCGCATGGAATATATCCTGACCAACACCTTGCTCGCTTTGCTTGAATATCCCGGCGCAACTCTCCTCGGAGTGAACAAGATGTTGTCGGACAAAGAATATAGAAAAAAAGTAGTGGCCAATATCGGCGACCCGTCGGTCAAGTCTTTTTGGGTTGATGAATTCGCCAAATATACCGATAAATTTGCCGCCGAAGCCACGCCGGCTATCCAAAACAAAATCGGTCAATTTACAAACAATCCGCTCATCAGAAACATCATAGGCCAGCCGAAATCTTCTTTTGACATACGCAAAATGATGGATGAGAGGAAGATAATCATCATCAACTTGTCCAAAGGCCGGGTGGGGGAGTCCAACGCCAATCTCTTGGGCGCCATGTTTATCACAAAGATATATCTGGCCGCCATGTCGCGAGCCGACACACCGGAGAAAGTGCTACAAACGTTGCCGAACTTTTATTTATATGTGGACGAATTCCAATCTTTTGCCAACGAATCTTTTGCCGATATATTGTCCGAGGCCCGCAAGTATAAACTGAATCTCACTATCGCCCACCAGTACATAGAGCAGATGTCGGAGGAAGTGCGGGCCGCCGTTTTCGGCAACGTCGGCACCATGATCGCTTTCCGGGTCGGCTCTTTTGACGCTGAAGTTTTGGAAAAGGAATTCGCCCCCAAATTTACGGCCGAAGACATGGTAAATCTGGGCTTTGCCCAGATTTACCTGCGGCTCATGATAGACGGCATAGGCTCCCAGCCTTTTTCCGCCACCACTCTGCCGCCTATCCCCGAGCCGCCCATTTCTTTCTACGAGCAAGTCATACAGCATTCCCGCGCCGCTTACGGCCAGTTGCGCTCCATCGTGGAGGAGCAGGTGAAATTGCAGACCATAGGAGCAGACAAGCCCGCACCAGTCGCTATTCCAGCTGGAACCGCAACAACTTATTCACTGCGGCCGGCTCAAATACCGCAGATACGAGACAGGCGCGATGACAGGAGAAATGATAGGCGAAAGGACGGTTACTATGACAGGCGGGACATTAGACGCGATGGCCGTAATGACAACAGGCCAGATTCAGCTCCGGCTCGCCAGACGCCGGACAGAGAAACGCCTCCTCCGGACGGGACCGGCGGTTTTCTCAATATTGCCGACCTCCAGGGAAAAAAGCGCGGAAATAATTTGCCGCAGAGGCCCGGTTTGCAGGCCAAAAAGGCGGCCACTCCGGAAGCAAAAGCCGATTTGAAACAGGCTCTGGAGGCTCTCATGAAAAAACAATCCGCTCCGGCGCAGACACAAGCTTCTCTACAACCTCCGCGGACCGCGTCGCAAAGCAATCATCCAGGCGGCATAAAGGAAGTGCCCGAAGACATACTTAAAAAACTATTGGATGCCTAGACATTTGAGACTTTTTCTTGCAATGTTGGGTTACACATAAGGCATGGCCAAGCGCATACTCATATTTTCCTTCGTCTACTATCCGCGATTCATCGGCGGGGCGGAAATTGCCGTGAAAGAAATCACGGACAGAATATCGCCCGACGATGTTAAATTTGACCTCATAGCCCTGCGCCTGGATGAGAAGCTTCCAAGGTATGAGAGGATTGGCAATGTAAACATTCATCGCATAGGTTTTGCCGGTACGCAGAGAGATTCTGGGGATTCTCTGCCGTGGTATTTGCACGTCAACAAATATCTCTATCCATTTTTGGCTTGCGTAAAAGCTTTGCGGCTCCACGCAAAGCAAAAGTATGACGCGACGTGGGGCATGATGGCGAATTATTCCGGCTTCGGGGCTCTATTTTTCAAATTGTGGCGCAGAAACACACCCTTTATTCTCACACTCCAAGAGGGTGACCCGATAGATTATATAAAGGAGCGCGTTGGTGTCTTTTCTCCTTTGTTTAAAATGATTTTCACCTGCGCCGACCGGATTCAAACCATCTCAAATTATCTTGCGGACTTTGGCAGGGAAATGGGAGCAAAATGTCCGATTGAAGTGGTGCCGAACGGCGTTGATGCGGGTCTCTTTGCGGGAGAGTATCCGGAAGTCGAGCTTGAAAAAATCAGGAAAGACCTGGAAATTCCGTTTGACGCGCCGGTCCTCATAACCACTTCGCGTCTCGTGGTAAAGAATGCGGTCGGGGACATCATAGAGTCCCTGAAGTACATTCCGGAGGCTTACTTTGTGATTCTCGGCATCGGCTATCAAGAAACAGAATTGAAAAAACTGGCGGTGGATATCGGAGTTTCCGCGCGCGTCAAGTTTTTGGGATTTGTACCGCACGATGATATGCCGAAATACCTCAAAGCCTCGGACATTTTCATACGGCCTTCGCTTTCGGAAGGCTTCGGCAATTCTTTCATAGAGGCCATGGCCGCGCGCGTTCCCGTCATTGCCACGCCCGTGGGTGGCATCGTTGATTTCCTCCGCGACAAGCAGACAGGCCTATTCTGCGAAGTGAATTCCCCCGAAGATATCGCTCGAAAAGCGGAAATATACCTGCACGACAAAAATCTGCGCAATGAAATCGTGGACAATGCTTTTAACATGGTGATGAAAGAATATGACTGGAGATTGGTGGCCAAAAATATGCGCGAAAAAGTATTCGGCGCGGTATTTGATATACTGATTCCATGAAGGTTCTCATCGCCACTGGCATATATCCTCCCCAGATAGGCGGGCCGGCGACCCATGCCAAACTGCTGTACGATGAATTGCCCGGGCGAGGCATTGACGCCGATGTCGTCAGTTTCGGCGATTACCTCCAAAGACTGAAAGTCATAAGACATTTTTTGTATTTTTTGGAACTGGTCCGCAGAGCCCCGGACGCGGATGTCATATACGCTCTGGACCCGGTATCCGTCGGCTTGCCGGCATTGCTCGCTTCGCAGATACGCGGCAAGAGATTCATCCTGCGCATCGCCGGCGATTATGCCTGGGAGCAGGGAGTTCAGAGATTCGGTGTGACGGACACTCTGGACGATTTCGTCATCGCCTGCGGCGGGCATCGCTTACAAGTCAGACTCTTGAAAAAAATTGAGAAATATGTAGCGGACGGGGCGGAGAAAATCATCGCGCCGAGCGGATATCTGAAAAATATCATTTCGGCCTGGGGAGTTTCACCGGAAAAAATAAAGGTGGTCTATAACGGCTTTCATACGGGACACGTGAGAGAAACTCCGCGAGCCCTGCGCAAAAAACTGCGCTTGTCCGGAAATGTCATAGTCAGTGTCGGGCGGTTGGTGCAATGGAAGGGCATGAAAGAATTGATTGAAATAATGCCGCGGGTAATCGCTTCCGTGCCCGATGCAAAACTCGTCGTCGTAGGCGACGGGCCGGAGAAAAATAATTTGGAAGAAACGATTAGGGCTCTGGACCTCGGCAATACGGTTACGCTCGCCGGCCGGCTGGCGCGGGAAAAAGTCTTTGAATATGTCAAAGCCGCCGACCTCTTTGTCCTGAATACTTCATACGAGGGATTTTCACACCAGGTCGTAGAAACCATGGCCTTGGGCACGCCTGTTATAACCACTGCCGTGGGAGGGAATCCCGAAATCGTGAGGGATGGCAAAAACGGCATTTTGGTGCCTCCCAGGGCCAAGGATAGCCTTTTGGAGGCCATCATAAGCCTTTTGATGGACCAAAAACGGGCGGAAAACTTGGCAAAAACGGCCAAAAAAGATGTGGGAAGATTTTCGGACGAAGTTATGCTCTCTCAAATTTCCGAAGAACTGAAAAAAAATTAAAAAAAGAGCCAAAAAATGCCGAAAGTTTTGATAAAAGTTCTCATGATATCGACTGACGCCAAAATCCTCGAAGGGGAGAGTCCGGTCCGCGCGCGCATGGCCGAATACGGCGCGCTCTTTGGAGAGCTTCACATCGTTGTTTTTACCACAAAAGAAAACGCCGGCCATGCGCGCGCGGAGATTTCAAAAAATACTTTTGCCTATCCTACAAATTCTATTTCCAAACTTTTGTGTGTCGTGGACGCCATCAAAATGGGATTTTCCATAATCACGGACTCAAAACTTTCGCCGAGAGACTCTGTCATAACGACCCAGGACCCTTTTGAAACTGGTCTTGTCGGCAAAAAACTCTCGGAAAAATCCGGCATTCCTCTCCACATCCAAATTCACACTGATTTTTACAGTCCTTATTTTAAAAACAGCCTGCTCAACAAAATGAGAATCGCCATATCAAATAAAACTTTGCCTCATGCCAGGGCGGTTCGAGCTGTTTCGGAAAGAATAAAAAATTCCCTGCCGGAAGCCATAGAGGCAAAGACTTCGATTTTGCCCATATTCGCCGATTTTGAGGCCATAAAACGCATGCCGATAACCGCGGATTTGAGAAAAAAATATCCCCGGTTCAATAAAATTGTCCTCATGGCTTCTCGGCTGACCCCGGAAAAAGATATTCCGACTGGCGTCGCGGCTTTTTCCGCCATCCTCAAAAACTATCCGGATACGGGTCTTGTTATCGTGGGTGGCGGTCCGGAAGAAAAAAAAATAAAGATGGATGTGAAAAATTCAAACTATGTTGTTTTTCTGCCGTGGGCCGATTACGATACGCTCATTTCATATATGAAAACCTGCGATGTGTTTCTTTCCACATCTCTCTATGAAGGCTATGGTCTGTCCATGCTGGAAGCCCATACGGCCGGAGCATTGCTCGTCGCCACGGATTCTGGAATAGCGCCGCTTCTCGCCTCAGAACTCGCGCACCCGGGCGATGCGGGAGAGGTGACGGACCTCCTGTCAAAAGCTCTGTCCGGCAAGCTGGCCGACAAGATTTACTCTCACCCGTACCCCTCAAAACAGGCCTATTTGGAGGCCTACAGATGGGATATAGAACGTGCCCTGATATAATCAATCATGTATGAATGCACTAAAAATATTGGGAGACCGTATCTTTTCAAATTTGATTGTTCGATACGCTCTAGCCGGCGGTTCCGCTTCATTTCTCGATGTCGCTCTACTCTATATACTGACAGACGTTTTTCATTTCTATTATTTGGCTTCAGCCGCCTTTACGACTACTTTTTCATTTCTCTTTAGATTTTTTGCTCAGAAATATTTTGCCTTTCGCGATTCATCCACTGATAAATTCCATTTCCAGCTTCTGCACTATTCTTTCCTTTATCTCGGCAGTCTCCTGGCGACACTGGGACTTTTGTATTTATTCGTTGAAAGGCTCGGGCTTTGGTATATTGCCGCCCAGATTATTACAATTCTCATCATTGCTTCGGTGAGTTTTTTTGTATATAAAATCATCATATTTAAAAAATGAGACTTCTTTTTTTCACTCAAGCGCTCGACACCGATGACCCAATTTTATCCGTTTATGCGAGGTGGGTCAGCGAATTTTCAAGACATTTTGAATTCATAACTGTTGTGTGCCTGAAAGTTGGCGAGTATTCTCTGCCGAAAAATATCAGAGCGTTTTCTTTGGGCAAGGAATCGGGTGAATCCAGACTGAAATATATTTGGAACTTCTATTATTTTATTTTTAAAGAAAGAAAAGGAGATGACGCGGTGTTTGTCCATATGAATCAGGAATACATACTCCTCGGCGGTCTATTCTGGAAAATGATGGGCAAGAAGATATATATGTGGCGAAATCATCATGCAGGGAGCATTTTCACGGATATTGCCGTCGCTTTTTGTACGAAAGTTTTCTGTACATCAAAATTTTCATATACGGCGAAATATAAAAAGACCGCCATAATGCCGGTGGGCATAGATACCGGTTTTTTCGTCAAAAAACCGGAAATTGCCAAAATACCTCGCTCAATTCTGTTTCTCTCGCGCATGGCTCCGGTAAAAAAACCGCATATATTCATCAGAGCTCTGGCTTTGCTCAAAAACAGAGGTATTTCTTTCCGAGCATCGTTTTTCGGAGACCCTCTGTCGGCTGACGAGCGGTACTATAATTCACTGAAAGAAATGGTAGCGCTGGAGGGGCTGGTCGAGCTGGTCCGTTTTTACCCCGGCGTTTCAAACGACCAGACTGTGGAAATTTTCAATGAACATGAAATTTTTGTGAATCTCTCCCCGAGCGGCATGTATGACAAAACGATATTTGAAGCGATGGCTTGCGAGACCATGATTTTGGCCACAAATAAAAATCTGACGGGCTTGATACCGGAATCTTTCACGGCTATGGAAGATGATGCGGAAAATATCGCCATGAAACTGGAAAAACTGCTCGCTTTTTCCTCGGATGAAAAAACGAAATGGGGTAGCGAATTGCGCAGAGTCGCTGTGGAACATCATTCTCTGCGCGAGCTTGGCAATAAATTGGCGACTCTAGTATCCTGATTATATATTCATATATATTTACCGGCATGGACGTAAAGCAATTTGAAAATAACCGCTGGCAAAAAGAAGACCAGCTAATCCAATTTCGGCACAGAGCGGCTCTCGCCATGATGGGTCTGCCGACCGGCGGAGAGACAGTTTTGGACCTGGGGTCCGGGGACGGTCTATTTTTGGCGCTTTTGCGGGGAAAAGGCATTACAGGCAAAGGTTTGGACTTATCCGAAGAAGGCGTGGCAAAAGCCAACACAAAAGGCCTGGATACGGCAGTTTTTGATTTTGCTTCCAATAGGTTACCTTTCTCCGATAATTCGTTTGATACGGTCGTTATGTTGGATATTCTGGAGCATCTCTATGACCCGCAGTCTCTCCTCTATGAAGCGTCGCGGGTTTCAAAGAGAAATATCATCGTCGGTGTGCCGAATTTCAGCTCATTGCCTGCGAGGCTCCAAACTCTCTGCGGTCGTGTGCCGGAAAATAATCAGCCGAAGAAAGGCCATGTTTATTGGTTTAATCTGCCTGTGCTTTTGAATCTTTTTTCTCGCGCAAAAATTTCGCTTGCAAAACTGGAGTCAAACACGGTTTTTGAATCCGTGCCTCTAGTTTCAATTATCACAAAATTTCTGGCGCGTGTTTTACCGAATCTCTGGAGCCTGTCTTTTGTCGCTCTCGCTCGGAAATAGCTTTTTTGTATAGTTCCAAATATTCGCGATACATTCTCTCGCTGGTAAACAATTTCATGGCCCTATCTCTACTGTGTTTCTGAATATTCTCATATTCCTTCTGCGACAATCCGAGGATATATTCAATTCCGTACTTTGCACCCGATATATCCTCTCGCGGGACGAGAAATCCGGTTTCTCTATGTACCACTATTTCCGGCAGGGCATCAGTGTCATATGTGACCACGGGCGTGCCGCAAGCCATAGCTTCGGCGGCGACGAGACCGAACGTGTCCCCAGTCGTAGGGTATAAGAGGACATCCATGGCAGAAAGATATTTTGCCATAGGAGCGCCTTCCTTGATTTCAGGGATTGGTATCACACGCTTGTCTTTCCATGGCACGTTGTTTAAAGAGAGAAATATAACATCATCTCGGTCGTGATATGTCTCAACAAGCTTCTTGGAATCCACCCAACCTTTTTTGAAAAAGCCCACTATTTTTTTACCGGTAGG
>JBBTTH010000018.1:0-8603 GCA_038064295.1 Patescibacteria group bacterium | reverse complement strand
ATAAATCTCATACCCGTGCTCGTAAAAACTCTGATGGAAGCTGGGGATTTCGAGGAAATGAAAATACAAACGGAAACAGCGGACGAAAAAAAGTCGGTGAAAATAACGAGTAAAATAAAAGAAATTGAACAAATTCTCCAAAAAGAACCGGAACTGCTCATCCATTTCACAAAATTCATTTCAAAAACAAAAAAACCGGATGTTGACTATATCGCCGTCACAATCGGCCCCGGACTGGAACCTGCTCTATGGGTCGGCATCAATTTTGCTCGAGCTCTGTCTTATGCTTGGAACATTCCCATAATTCCCTGCAATCACATGGAAGGGCATATCTTGACGGCTCTCATAAAAAAAGAAAAAACAAAAGGAGAGACAGGAAACGATACGGATGAAGTTTATAAACTGCTCCACAAAAACATTTCATATCCCGCTCTCTCCCTGCTCATCTCTGGCGGACATACTCAAATTGTCCTCATTGAAAGTATTGGAAATTACAAAATCGTAGGCGAAACACGCGATGATGCTATCGGAGAATGTTTTGATAAAGTTGTCCGCACTCTCGGTCTACCTTATCCAGGCGGCCCGCAAATCTCGAAATTAGCCAGAGAAGCGCGAGAGAGAGGAATCGCCAGTCCGGAACCATTGCCACGCCCTATGATAAAGAGCGATGATATGGATTTTTCTTTTTCCGGACTCAAAACTTCTGTTTTATACCTGGTGGAGAGGCTAAAAAAGAAAAAAGTGCCGCTTTCGGACGATATTATAAGGGGCATTGCCCGCGAAACCGAAGACGCCATAACAGACGTCATCCTGGTAAAAATGAAAAAAGCTATAGAAAAATTCGCCGTGGAAACTATCATTATAGGCGGCGGCGTCATAGCAAACACTCATATCCGCGAAGAACTGGAAAAACTGGCTGACGAATGTTCAATTAAAATTCTCTTGCCAGAGTTTGATCATGCGACAGATAACGGCTTGATGATTGCCCTCGCCGGTTACTTCAACAGGAAAAAATCTGTAAATTCCGATATTTTGCTCAAAGCAGTCGGGACTCTGCCTATTGGCCCACGAATTTAAGATATTTGACATATTGCTCCGCTTTCACTGGCGGAGCGATTTTCATTTTTGGCCTTATTTTGCTATGATTTTCTGCATGAAACTGAATATTCCCCAAAAATTCCTCAAGCCATACGACCCTAAAGCAACGGAGGAAAAAGTCTATAAATCATGGCAGGAAAGCGGTTTTTTTAACCCCGACATATGCGTAGAAAAAGGCGCGACAAAGGCCGATGCGCCTGTATTTTCTATGGTACAGCCGCCGCCAAACGTTACCGGAACACTCCATATGGGCCACGCTTTGGCAACGACGCTTGAGGACATCATGGTTCGATACCATCGCATGAAAGGCTTTCGGACACTTTGGGTCCCCGGCACGGACCACGCGGCCATCGCCACCCAGGCCAAAGTTGAAGGCATTATATACAAAGAAGAAAAAAAACGGCGAGAGGATTTGGGGCGGGAAGAATTCGTGAGGCGTGTTGATGCTTACGCAAAGCAAAGCCGCGATACAATCGTCGGCCAAGTGAAAAAACTCGGCGCTTCTGTGGACTGGTCGCGCGAGGCTTTTACTCTGGATGGAAAGAGAAGCCTGGCCGTGCGCACGGCTTTCAAGAAAATGTACGACGACGGACTCATCTACCGCGGCTATCGCATAGTCAACTGGGACCCGAAAGGCCAGACGACGATTTCAGACGATGAAATCGTCTACATGGAGAGCATCGGCATGTTCTACACTTTCAGGTATTCAAAGGACTTCCCCGTTTCAATAGCCACAACACGGCCGGAAACAAAAGTCGGCGATACGGCCGTAGCCGTCCATCCGGAAGATGTGAGATATAAAAAATTCATAGGAAAAGAATATAGCATCGATTTTGCCGGAACAAAAATTCACATAAAAATTGTCGGTGATGATGCGGTAGATCCAAAGTTCGGCACAGGCGCTGTCGGTGTAACTCCAGCTCATAGTCATATTGACTGGGAGATTGCTCAAAGGCACAAACTCCTTATCGTTCCTGTAATAAACGAATACGCGAGAATGTCTGTCGATTCGCCGATTTTGAAAGACAAAAAAGTGGCGGAAGCCCGCATAGCGGTCGTTGACTGGTTAAAATCCGAAAAATTACTGGAAAAAGAAGAATCAATTCCTCAAAATGTGGCGACAGCGGAGAGGACGGGCGGTATCATAGAGCCTCTGCCTAAACTTCAGTGGTTCATAGACGTAAACAAGAAAATCGCTTCCCGCAAAAATAAATCACTCAAAGACCTGATGCGGGAAGCTGTTTTGGAAAAAGGCGTCGCTATAATTCCAGACCGCTTTGAAAAAGTCTATATGAATTGGATAGAAAATCTCCGCGACTGGTGTATTTCCCGCCAGATTTGGTTTGGTCATCGCATACCAGTATGGTATCGGACAAAACAAGGTATAAATAAAACACTAGAATATGAGACTTATTGCGGAATAGAAGCACCAGAAAATGACCCAAATAAACCTGACTGGTTTCAGGATGAAGATACCCTAGATACATGGTTTTCAGCCGGCCTATGGACATTTTCAACCCTCGGCTGGCCGGAGGAGACAGCCGACCTCACGACATACCACCCGACGAGCGTCCTCGCGACCGGCTATGACATTATATTTTTCTGGGTGGCGCGCATGATTCTCATGTCCACATATCTCCTGGGCGAAGTGCCTTTCAAGACAGTATATCTCCACGGCCTGGTCCGCAACGCTCTCGGCTCAAAGATGTCAAAATCGCAGGGCGCCGTTGACCCGATTCTCATGTGCGAAAAATACGGCATGGATGCCGTGCGTATGTCTCTCGTCGTCGCCACGGGGCCGGGAAACGACACCAAAATGTCCGAAGACAAAATTCGCGCTTATAAAAACTTTGCAAACAAACTTTGGAACATCGCCCGTTTTGTCCTTTCATCGGTTCTCGGCGAAACATATGATGAAAAATTCGCCGAATTTTCCCTGGACGATAGAGCGCTCCTGGCCGAACAAAACGAGCTTCTGAAAGAAATTTCAAGAGAAATGGGAGAATTCAAATATTACCTCGTAGCCGAAAAAGTCTACGCCTATATATGGCGCGAATTCGCCGACATCATATTGGAAAAGAGCAAGGATATATTCAAAAATGGCGGCGATGCTGACAGAGAATCGCGAAAACAATTTCTCCTGCGGACTCTCGTAAAGTTTCTCAAAATCCTCCACCCGTTCGCGCCCTTCGTCACGGAAGAAATCTGGTCCGATATGCCCGTCGCCGGCAAAAAATCACTTATAATAGAATCATGGCCGATGTGAACTTCATGGTTCCGATAGCCCCGAACATTTTTTACGCTCTCGTCGGAGGCATTTTGCCGGCTTTATTTTGGCTCTGGTTTTGGATGCAGGAAGACAAGCTCCATCCCGAGCCTCGCAGTAAAATACTTCTTGCTTTTCTCGGCGGTATGGTAGCCGTCGTTCTGGTCTATCCTTTTGAAAAATGGGCCTACGCGAGCTGGGGCATGACAACAATAACTCTCATTCTGTGGGCAATCATTGAAGAAACGGCAAAACTCCTCATGGTTACAATTACCGTCCTTCGCTCAAAAGCTTTTGACGAACCCATAGATGCCATGGAATATCTCATCACCACGGCTCTCGGCTTTGCCGCCCTGGAAAACGTTCTCTTTATCCTAAACCCCCTATTGGAAGGCCACGCCTTCCAAGGTCTCGTTACGGGCAATATGAGATTCATAGGCGCCAGTCTGCTCCATGTCGTCTCTTCGGCCGTTCTGGGCTATTGTATAGCGCGCGAATTCTACAGGAGCAAAGCGTGGAAAATCACCTGGCGCGCAATCGGGCTCGCCGCCGCCATAGCATTGCACACGGTCTTCAATATGTTTATAATATACGATAACGGAAGCAAAATTTTCATCGTCTTCTCGGTAGTCTGGATAGCCGCGCTCGGCGTCTTGCTTCTCTTTGAAAAAACAAAAAAGTTAAAAGCGGAATAAAATCACATGCAACCATCAAAAAAATCGTTCTTTGAGCGCCTAACCGGCACCGTAAAGATGGAAGAAGATGCCATGGGCGCCGGCCTCTCGGAAAGTCGCGGAAATTTTATGGAGGAAGCCGAGGAAGAAGGCCAGCTCACCGTGGACGTGCATCAGACTCCAGATGAAATCATCATAAAGACCATGGTGGCCGGCGTGCGTCCCGAAGACCTGGACATAAACATCACCCGCGACATGGTCACCATCAAAGGCAGGCGCGAGGAGAGCGTTGATATAGAGGAAACCGATTATTTCCACAAAGAGCTCTATTGGGGCTCCTTCTCCCGCACCGTCATGCTCCCCGAAGAAATAGAAGTGGAGGAAGCCGAAGCCGTAGAACGTCACGGCCTGCTGACTATAAAACTGCCGAAAGTAGACAAGGCGAAACAGAATAAACTGCGGGTGAAGTCGGTCTGAAAAAAAATGTGCCACGGGAGTGAATCGAACACTCGACGCCTACCTCTTCAGGGTAGCGCTCTGCCACTGAGCTACCGTGGCCTAAAGCCAAACGACTCGTATAATTTAAGCTTTTTTTGACTCTAAAGCAAGCTTGAATAGGCGTCTTTGAGCGTATCTACATAAGGCTGTATGAGATAGTACGCGCCCACCGCCGAACCGATAATTATCGCCCAGTAGATAATCCGAAAAAACAGGGAAAAACGACTCGTCCTCTGGATGCTTTTCAAGATTGCGGCGTTCTCTTCCGTGAGCTCGCGGGTCTCCATGAGCATGCGGTGTTCTTCGGGTGTCATGAACAAAAGTATAACATGTTTCAACCGTGCTCTATTATTTATTCTGCTTTACTAGTTATAAATTGTGCCCCCGGCCAGAATTGAACTGACATCTCCGCCTTAGGACGGCATTGTTCTATCCGTTGAACTACGGGGGCGCAAGAGAGACTATAACATTTTCCTTTTTATTTTACCGTGAGCAAATCCTTCAAAACCTTCTCATCAAATCCCATGACGATATTTTCGCTATCCACCACTATGACGGGCACGCCGAATTGGCCGCTTTTTTCTATCATTTCCTCTTTCCTGGCGGTATCCGTGGCTACGTTGTATTCCGTATAATTAATTTTGTTCTTTTTAAAAAAATCTTTTGCCATGTTGCAATACACACAAACCGGTGTTGAATATATTTCCACTTTTTTCATATGCGAGGCATTATACCAAATCGCGCGGAAAGCGCGAAATAGAAACCGGTTTGTTGTTGGTGCGAGATGGGAGAATTGAACTCCCGCCCGATGCTTGGGAAGCACCAGTTCTGCCACTAAACTAATCTCGCTTGAAAAAATTTACGAGCTTCTGCCACCAGCCATTATCCGCGCCCTGGATAGCGGATTTTTGGCCGGAATCGCCGTCTATGAGCACAATCAGCCTCTCCCCTTCCTTTATGGCCCCGAAACGCTCACGAATTTCGCTCTCTCTGCCCAAATCGGTGTCCAGGTCGGCTATTTCCCGCGAGAGGAATTTTTGGCGTGCTTCCAGAGCCGTCAGTTCGGTTTTTGTCCTCTCGGCAATCTCCCGACTCTTTTCATATTTGCCGTAGACACCCCAAACCGCGCGGGCGAGCAATGCGCAGAGAATAATCAAAACCGCTATGACATAGCGCGAGTGGAGCAATTTTCTGAACCGTCTTTTCTCCTGAAACTCTCTCATGGTATACTTATCATAACCTCTACGGCTCATATATCATAAACAAAATGCTGATTAATCCAAAACACAGAAAAAAAATGAACATCGTCTGGGGTATATTCGTCATCCTCATCGCCGCTTCCATGATTTTGGCATACATGCCATCACTCTATAGATAGAAAACGGTGGCGTTATTGACATAAAGTTATACTTGGTGTAGTATTAATCTTGGATTTCCTGAACAAAAAAACAATCAACAAAGGAGCAAAAAAAATGAAAAAACCTTTCAAAGTGGCCTACGTCGTGAAAACTAAACACGGCGACCTCTGGAGAGCTATCCGCCAAAGGGGCTGGAACCAGAGGCAGACGGCAGAGTTTCTGGGAATTGCCGAGAATTGCATCGGCCGTATCTTGAACCTCAACGGCCGGCCGCCTCTTTTCACAAAGATAAGGGGTGGCAAAGCAAAATTGAAACGTTTCAAAGAGAAATTGATGGAACTTACGGGAAAAACGTTTGATGACCTGTTCCCGAATGAAGTCTTCAATGACGAGGTCATGGCCAGAGCAAAATCGATTGATTTCTATGTTACAAAGGATTTGGCCACGTTCAAGTTGGAGGCCGAAGCGGGCGCCCTGCTCGCCCTGCCGGAAGTTCCTTCGGAAAGTATGGAAAAGAGAGAGATGCTTGAAATTATAGAGCAGGATCTCTCCCCGAAAGAGAAAGAGATATTCGATATGTCACTTGACGGAAAAACGAATAGGGAGATAGGGAAATATTTGGGAGTGACCGAATCTTGGGTGAGCGCAATTAGAGGAGAGACCAGGCGCCGTCTGAATCGTCACAGACACTTTTTTGAAATCGGTATACACCCTCTGTCAAAAAAAATACCGTTGACAATGGCCGGGTTCATCAACAGTGATGAAGTCAGGCGATTGATAGACCGACAAAGTCAAGCGGATCTTATCAAAAGTCAAGCGGATCTTATCAAGCGTATATTTATCCGCTGACAGTCTTTCGGCAGGTTCTGGAGAGAACCTGCTTTTTATTTATCAGGACTACTTCGCATCATTTTTACGAAAACATCCTGGGGAATGTTCAGGTTGCCCCGCCCCCTCTCCAACAGCCGTTTCTTGCCCTCTTTTTGCTGTTTCCAGAGCTTTTTCTTGCGACTTATGTCTCCGCCGGAGAGATGGGCCGTAACGGTTTTTTTGAGAGCCGAGAGGGTGCGGGAGGCCAGAATCCTGCCTCTGGACCTGCCTTGGATTTTGGTCACGAAAAGCTGTTTAGGCAGGATTTTTTCCAGTTTTTCCACGGCCGATTCCGCTTCATCATAGGCTTTTGTCCGAGCCACTACCCGCGAAAAGGCCGTGACAATTTCATCGGCTATGACTATGTCCAGACGCGAAACATCGGCCGGTTTCATGTCTGCCAAGGCGTACGAAATGGAAGCGTAACCGGAGCTCACGCTCTTTACTTCGTCAAAAAAATTCCTCATCAGTTCGCGCAGGGGCATATTGACCGTCATGGCCGTCCTCTCGCCCGACCATGTGTCCATGTGGCCTGTCGCGCCTTGGTGTTCAAAAATAATCTGGGAGAGAGGGCTCACATATCGGTTCGGCGCGATGATTTTGAGCCTGACCCACGGTTCATAGACTTTTTCAATGACTCCGTCATCGGGAAACAGAGACGGGGAATAAATAATTTCTTTCTTGCCGCTTTTGTAAGTTACTTCGTATGTGATGGACGGCGTGGTAACAACCAAATTAAGGTTGAACTCCCTGCGCAGACGTTCAGTTATGATTTCCAGATGGAGCATGCCGAGGAAACCCGAGCGGAAGCCGCGGCCGAGCGTGCCTGACGATTCTTCTTCGTACGTAAAAGCGGAATCCGACAGAGACAGGCGGCCGAGAGCCTGGCGCAAGGGCGTGAGGTCATCCTGACTCTCGGGATATATGGAAGCCCATACCATGGGAGACGGCTTCATATAGCCTTCTAATGGCAGAAGCGGACTTCTGTCAAATGTAACAGTGTCCCCGACAGAGGCTATGCCAGGCTCTTTTATGCCTGTGACGATGTAACCGATTTCGCCCGCGCCTAGGAAATCAATAGGCTTTTCATCAGGAGAAAATATGCCTATCTCATTTGCTGTGAACCGTTCACGGGCAATTTTGAAAGCCAGCCTGTCCCCTCTCATTATTTTTCCGTCCATGACGCGGATATAAACCGTAATGCCGCGATGATTGGAGTATTGAAAATCAAAAATGAGAGAGCGGAAATCTTTTTCCGACAATTCTGACCGGGGCGCAGGCACGCGTTTTACGATTTCCCGCAAGAGTTCGGGCACGCCGTCTCCCGTCTTTCCTGAAACTTCCAAGATGCTCTCTAGCGGCGCGCCGAGAAGCTGGACAATTTCCGCCTTCACCTCGTCTATGCGAGCCAGAGGCGAATCAATTTTTGAAACGACCGG
Source organism: Patescibacteria group bacterium (assembly GCA_038064295.1). GTDB lineage: Bacteria > Patescibacteriota > Minisyncoccia > Phycocordibacterales > UBA6065 > UBA6065. The sequence goes on along the minus strand of JBBTTH010000018.1, from coordinate 400 downwards.
AATGATGGTGAGACCTTGTTCTCTGGCCATACTCAGAGTGGTGAGTGTCTGCGCCTGGATGCCCTGAGTGGCATCAACGAGCAAGAGTGAGCCCTCCACGGCCCTGAGGGCGCGCGAAACCTCGTATGAAAAATCTATGTGCCCCGGCGTGTCTATGAGATTCAAAATATAATCCGTGCCGTCCTGCGAATATTTCATGCGCACGGGCTGCATTTTGATTGTTATGCCGCGCTCGCGCTCCAATTCCATGGAATCCAGCACTTGTTCCTGCATATGGCGCTTGTCTATGGTGCCCGTGATCTCAAGCAGGCGGTCGGCAAGCGTGGACTTGCCGTGGTCTATGTGGGCTATGATGCTGAAATTCCGTATTCGCGAGATATCCATATGTACGGACATACTA
>JBBTTH010000017.1:0-3398 GCA_038064295.1 Patescibacteria group bacterium | reverse complement strand
TGCGGAGACGGAGGGATTCGAACCCTCGGTGCCTTTTTAAAGGGCACACCTCTTTAGCAAAGAGGTACATTCGACCACTCTGACACGTCTCCATGTGAGGAGACGATACCACAAAATTACGCAGTAAAAAAGCGCGGGCGACATTGTCCCCCGCGCCTTCGCTTTTTGTACCAAGTCCGTCTATCGCCCATCGCGTCAAAACAATCCCAGTCTGCCACCAGCGATCACGACGGCTATGACAATCACGATGAGGCCCGCGACTACTTTGACCCACCTCGGCAGGGGTCTGGAATCACTCGATGCCACATACATTGACGGATTTTGCGGTGTACCGGAATTTTCTTTCGGTTTTTGCATGGAATTTTCCTTTTGATTGAGGTTCTATGATCAAAAAACATTTTGACCTTTGTCCGAACTATACGTTTTAGCGGTTTTGGAGTCAAGAATGCGTTCAATCTTTTTTCCTTTACAATGCGAGAGCATACCTTTGTAAGACGCGAAGTTTTTGCCTGTAATTTTTTTAAGAATACGTATTTTTGTTTTTGTCCTTAAAACTTTTCTATGTGGTAATACAATGTATCCAAGAAAGTCTATTCCCTGTCTGGCTTTGCGCAGGGATATTTTGTTTGGATGAAGATCTAATTTTAGTTCATTAGAGAGAAACGTATGTATTCGAGGAATATAATTTTCAAGCACAGTTCTGTCTTGATCAACAATGACAAAATCATCGCAATATCTGGCATACCATTTTGCTTTGAGTAAATGTTGGGCAAATTGATCTAATTGATTTAAGTATATGTTTGCAAAGAGTTGGCTAGTCACATTTCCGAGGGGTAATCCCTTCCCTGAATTTTTTTCAAAACTTTTGAGTATTGTCCAGATGAGCTCTAGAGTTTTTTCGTCTGTTATTTCTTTTTTTATAAGTGAAAAAAGTATTTCATGATTTATGGAATCAAAGAATTTTCTCACATCACACTTCAAAGCATAAGCGCTATTGATCCAATTGTGCGTAGTTTTACATAAAAATTTTTCCAATCTATTATTCCCACTATGTGTGCCTTTTGTTTTGCGGGATGAATATGAATCAAATATAAAACGTTTGTCGAATATCTGATATAAGATATAAAATAAAGCTTGGTGGAGTACTCTATCGCGCACACTGGCCTTGTGAATATGACGAAGTTTTGGGTCTCGTACATAAAAAGCAACATATTGGTCTGGTATATAAGTTCCCGATAATAATTCACCATGTAGTTTGAAAATGTTGTCTTCTAGGTTAAACTCAAATAGCGCCACTTCCAGCTTTTTTCTCTTTCCTTTGCAAAATTTTTTCCACGCGCGAAAGAGATTTTCAATAGATATTATTTTTTCAAACAAACCATGAACAACCCCCCCCGACGCTTTTTTTGACAACTGTAATATTCTGTTGGTTCATGCGTTAAGAAATTTATATAAAGAAGTATACGTCTCTACAAACAAAATTCCAAAGCGCGACAAACTTGGTATATACGCGGAAATAGAAAAATCTATTCTCATAGTGTTCTCACTCATCATAGAAGCGGTCTATAAACAAAAATCTTTAAAACGGCCGGCCTTGGAACAAGCGCGCATAAAAATAGAGTTGATAAAACAATTTATTCGTACGGCATATGAAATAAAATCGCTTGAAGAAAGAAATTATTTGCGCTTTGCCACATCATTACAGGAAATATCAAAAATGACGAACGGGTGGATTAAATACTTGGACACACAAAATAAAACGCAAAATCCGCCTATAAAATAGGCGGATTGTTTTGCGAGAGACTTCTACACGAGAACGAAGGTTCGAATTCCTGTTACTGGCGTTGTTCCAGTTGACGTTGAACTCATCGTCGTTCCAATTCGCGTTAGGAACGTTGCCGTCCGAATAGCGCGACCATCGCGTTTTGCTTTCATCCGTCCGTATCACCAAAAATTTTTTTTAAAATTTTCTGTGTTCCATGGGGTAGAGCATGCATTGTATAGAGAAAGCAAGCAGTTTCTTTATTTGGCAAACTGTCATTCATTTTTTCAAATGAATCAGCTTTACAACCATAGCTATTTTCCCAAAAAAAATCCCCCTCGGCAAGCTTGCGCTTGCAAAGAGGGATATCCGAAGGGTACAAGTCCCGAAAGGGACAAGGTTACCCGACTGCTACACGAGAACGAAGGTCCGAATCCCCGTAACCGGCGCTGCTCCAGTCGACGCAGAACCCATCGTCGAACCAATCCGCGCAAGGAACGAAGCCGTCCGAATAGCGCGACCCTGCACAGAGCGTCCAGTTGCTGATGTCCAAATGCTTTTTCGTTTCCGAAAAATATTTGAGTTCAAGCAGGCAACGCGCTATGAGGGTAATCGACGGCTCCGTCTGTTGATCTGCCGAGAGATTCTTCGTCTCTTCGTCGGCTTCCACGCGATCGCGGAACCAGAACATAACCGTGGCCTTCGTCGGTCCACGTTCCGATTTCTGGATGACACTCTCCAGATCTGAATCAGTATACTTCCAACACTTGAAGCGTTTTCTGCATACTTCCCAGACCTGATTGAGTGAGACTTCCTGTGAGACGATGACAAGCCAGTTAAAGCCGGTCTTTCGCTCGGGAATCTTTACCCCAGAGAGATCGAGATTGATTCCGAAGTGTTCCTTGTAGGATTTACTCCAGAACTGGATCTGTCTTGTCGTGTCGTCGATGGTTGGCGGAACGAGGAGCTTCGTTGCCTCGTTGAACGCTATCCAGAACGGATGATCTTTTTCTTCGATCAAGCTCTTGATCTGACCGGTGGTGAGACCAATCGGATGGAGTTTGCGGAGAAACACAATCACCAGTTCCAGGTATTGGCCGATCATTTTGAGGATCGCCGACTCGTTTTCATGGTTTTCCATGATGTTATAACTCGCCCTTATTACGTACCGTGCATTTTTTAGAAACCGCGAAGCGAAATCCCAAAAATGTTGTCGGCGTACAATCAGATGCGAAATTCGGACGGCTTGGACGTCAATCAAATCATATCCAAATAGACCGAATTTCGCATCTGATGCTTCGTCCTTTCAAGGTTCTATGCTGATACAAGTATACACCTATACTAGACTCTTGTCAAGTATTTTAAACCATCACCTATCTATACAATATAAGCGTGAATTTAAGCCATAATCTAGAAGATTGTCTGCGAATTTTACGACCTCAAAAACAGGCCATAGAAAAACTCGGCATAGAGACCGTGGAAGATTTGCTGTATCACTTCCCCGTCCGCTACGGCGATACGGCGGAATCCAGAAACATTTCGGAACTTCGGCAAGGTGATGAGGCAATCATATATGGAAAAATTTCTCACCTAAAGATATCCAAGGGTTGGCGAACGAAAATTCCCATGGCCGACG
>JBBTTH010000016.1:0-13850 GCA_038064295.1 Patescibacteria group bacterium | reverse complement strand
TTATTGGACCATATGGAATGTAGAAATAACTCTTGTTACATATAAGGGGGTATTCAATTGCTTGAAGATATACAACCAGCTTTTCATTACTTGAAACAATAAATCTTTTTACTTCCCTGCCTAAGCTTTTTTGCCACTCTCCATAAAATTGAGCTTGTGTGAATGGAGTTGTTGAACAAATAGTGAGAGGATCAAATAGTTCGTCTTTTCCGAGTTCCCGAAAAACAAAATTTTCCATTCACCAAGAATACCAGATTTTTAGCCAAATTTATAGTAGTTGTTCTCAAAAAATGTTAAAGCTTTGGCAAATAGGCCAATGGGTCGAGATATGCGGCCGGCGGTGCGGCGATGGTCTTGATACCGGCGCATCTGATCGATCCGAGAGATGATGCGTCAACAATCCGAACACCTTGAGTCACAATAATGCCTAAATGGAGGTGTGGGCCTGTGGCGTATCCCGTGTCACCACTATAACCGATAGTGTCGCCTGTAATAACCGTATCGCCTGGTTGAACAGAAACAAGAGAGAGATGACCATATATCGTTGACAAACCGTTTGGATGTTTAATAAGGATCCACTTGCCATATTGACAACCACTTTTTGTTATTACTGCTTCTGTATCTGTCACTATACCAGAGAGAGCCGCTTTCACAGGCGTGCCTATGGAGGAACGGAAATCTATGCCATTGTGACTACCAGAAACATAAAGTCGCTTGGCTGAAAACGATTTGCCAAAATATTGGGTGACAAAAATTTTATCCAAAGGCCATGACAGAACGCCGGCCCTGGCGGAAGGAATGGCCGACGGATCTATGGCGATTTTCAATTTTGATTCATAAGCAAAGAGTTCTTTTTCAAAAATTTCTCTTTGTTGGATTTTTTCGGCCAGAATGGCTTTGTAGTTTGATTCTTTGTTTTGAGTGTCTTTCAGAAGCTTGTCTTTTTCTTGTTTGGTATTGACAACCACTTTTTTCTGGTCGGATAGATTTTTCTGGTAATTTTCCAGTTTGGCTTTTTCGCCCGCGGCCTGGTCTCTCTTTAGAGCCTTTGTGGCGCGTAAGTCGCGCAAATTTTCCAAGTCAATTTCCACCCTGCTCTGAATGGTCCGGAGAGCATTTATATAATTCCACGTGTCCGACAGTTTTTTTCCGCCGAGCAGTTCTTCCACAACCGATTGAGATTCGGTCATGTTCGCAGCCCGTATATTCTCGCCTATGGCCGACAGGTCTTTTTCAATTTTCCTTTCCGCCAGAGTGATGTCGTCATTCAATTCTGCGAGAGTCAGCTTGGTTTTTGATATTTGGGCGGTGGTGAGAGATAGACTTATTTCCAGTTTTTTCTGGGTGAGCTCCAGGGCGGAGAGGGCGCTCTTTAGAGTTTTAGCCTCTTTTGAAGTTGAATCGAGTAGGTTTGAATATTGCTCAATTTGATTCTGCAAGTTTTCTATTTTCTTGTTGTTTTCGGAAATTTTCTGGCGCAATTCGTCCACGGTTTCCGCAGAAACGAGACTGGCGGCAGAGGGCAAAGCAAGAAACGCGGCGAAAAAGGCCGCGATGGGGAAAAAAAATGAAAATATAAAAATTTTTCTATGGGTTGTTTGCATTGGCGCTGTCGGAGAGACATAGTTTCAGCGCTTTTTCTATGCGTCTGAGAGTCGTTTCTTTGCCTAAAATGGAGGCCAGAGTGAACGGGGTGGGCGATTTGTCCCTGCCCGACAGGGCATATCGGAAAGGCCACAGGACGGCTCCCCTGCCCTGATTTTCGGCGTATGGCCAGACGGCGGCTTTTACGTTTTCTTCATTCCAGTTTTTTTCAGGCAATTTGACCAACTCGCCGCGTATGAAATCCAGATGATTCCGTGCCGAAAACAAATCAGACTCGTCCTTCCATTTGAGAGACAGGCAGTCGTACTGCGGTTCGGAAAAATAAAAATCCAGGTCCCGCGCCGTTATCATATCGTCTATATCGGAATATGTTTCTATCCTGTCAACAATCACGGGGGTTATTTTTTCTATCGTTTCGTCCGTTATTTTCCACGCCAAATCCCTTATTCTTTCGCTTGATTCTATGCGGCTTTTCAATTCCTTTTCAAAATCTCCTTCCGGCAGACGTTTTATATGCTCTCTGTTTATCCAGCGCAATTTTTTCTCGTCAAACACGGCGCCGCCTTTTTGAATTTTTGTCAGGTCAAAAACCTCGACGAGTTCGTCAAGACTGAAAATTTCTTGGTCGGTCCCAGGATTCCAGCCGAGGAGGGCCAGATAATTGACCAGAGCCTGCGGCAAATAGCCTTTTTCCCTGAACTCACGCACTGAAACGGCGCCGTGGCGACCCGAAAGTTTTGACCTATCGGCGGCCAGAATGAGCGGCACATGGGCGTATGCGGGTTCCGGCGCGCCGATGGCTTTCTGGATGAGAATCTGCCTGGGAGTATTTGAAATGCCGTCTTCCCCGCGGATGACATGGGTGACCCCGGACAGAAAATCATCAATAACCACAGCAAAATGATACACGGGGTCGTTGACGTCCCGGGCAACGACGAAATCGCCGAGTTCGGTCGTGTCAAATTCCACGTCTTCCCGGATGAGGTCGGTGAATTTTATTTTTATGTTCGGATTTTTGAACCTGATTACTTGCTCCCTTTCCCCCTGCCCGGGATTTTCTTCTTTTGAAATATACGCCTTGCCCTCCTCTATCAAGCCTTCCAGGTATTTTTTATAGACGGCGGTTCTCTCTGACTGGCGCCAGATTTCCCGATTGTCATGCGACAAGCCCAGCCACTTCAGAGATTCAATGATGTCTTTTTCATATTCATCCTTTGACCTGGCTTTGTCGGTGTCTTCTATGCGGAAAATGAAAGAACCTCTGTTTTTCCGGGCATACAGGTAATTGAAAAGCGCCGTTCTGGCGCGCCCGATGTGCAGGTAACCGGTCGGGCTCGGAGGAAACCTGGTCACCACCCTCTTCTTTCTCGAGAAAAAACCTCTTATACGGCGGAGCATGGCTTCAGTATAACATTTCTTCTTGCTTTATTGATTATGCGACAACCCAATCCGTATCACTTCCCCGGCGATGGTGTCGGCGGCGTCTTTGTGGGCGAAATGCTGGGCTCCGGCGCGCATTTTTTTCCGGATATCGGGACTTTCTGCGATACGGTCCACTTCGGCGAGGAGAACGTGAGGCGTCAGATTTATTTCTTCTATGACGGAACAGGCGCCCGCAGAAGCATAGGCGAAAGCGTTTGACGTCTGGTCGTGGCTGATTTCTTCCGGAATCGGAATGATGATGCTGGGAATGCCCCAGAGGGCGATTTCAAAAATCTGCGAGCCGGCACGGGATATGACTAGCGTGGCGGCGCCGCTGGCCATCCTCATCGCCAGGGTGTTGAGATAAGCGAAAGGCTTGTATCGGTTGCGATACAAACTCTCGTTCAGTATGACATCGGCTGTATGAATAATTTCTTCTATATTGTCCTTGCCCGTCTGATGAATGATATAGTACCTTTTGACCAGTTCCGGCAGAACGCCGATTATGGCTTCATTTATCCTCTGCGAGCCCTGGGAACCGCCGAGAATCAGAATGACCGGCAAGTCGCTCTCCAATTTCAAAAACTCTCGAGCTCCTTCGCGCGCCGGTTCCATCACTTCCCGTCTCACGGGATTGCCTGTAAAAGCCACTTTTTCCTTTGGAAAATATTCAGAAGCTTCCTTGTACGAGACGGCGATTTTTTCAGCGAATTTGCCCGCCCACAGATTGACCCGCCCGGGATGGGAATCTGACTCGTGAATGATGACCGGAATACGCAGTAATCGCGCCGCTACGAGCACGGGAAAACTGACATAGCCGCCTTTGCTGAAAATGACGTCCGGATATATCCGCCAGACGCAGACGACGGCGTTTATGATGCCTATGACCGTTTTTACCGCATCAAAAACATTAAGCAGAGAAAAATATCTCCTGATTTTGCCGGCATACGACCGCTCGAATATGACGCCGTTTTCAAACAGCGCTCTCTCGTCATACTGTTTCGGTCCCATGTAATAGAGAGACGGCTCAATCAGTTTTTCGGCTTTGGTGATTTTTCTGATTGACTCGGCTATGGCGATAATCGGATAGAAGTGCCCACCCGTGCCACCGCCTGTGAGAATAATTTTCATATAAAAATTTACGCACTTGTTCTGCCGCTTATTTTGACAGTGTTTATTTTATCATTTTCGCGCTTCGGGAGATATTGAGCAGGATTCCCGATTCAGCCAGGACAAAAAGCAAGGCCGTGCCTCCCTGGGAAACAAACAGGAGAGGTATGCCGGACAGAGGCACCACGCCGACCATGGCGCCGATATTGACAAAGGACTGAATAATGATGTACGAGACAATGCCTATGGACAACAGACCGCCGAATAGATGGTTCGCTCCGCGAGCCACTTTCAAAACTCGCAAAGTGAAAAAGACAAAGAGCAGTACCAGCGCCGTCGAACCCAAAAAGCCGAATTCTTCGGCTGCCACTGCAAAAATGGAATCCCCCACAGGCTCCGGCAGGTAATTGAATTTCTGGATGCTCTGACCGAAACCGCGGCCGAAAAAACCTCCCGAACCGATAGCTATGAGAGACTGCTGAATCTGCCAACCGGAGGTGAGACTCTGAGCGCCAGGGTCGATGAATGTGGCGATACGCGCGCGGATGTACGGCCTCTGGTAGACGAGCAGGACGAAAGCCAAGGTGCCGATGAGAGCGAGCAGTGCGACATGCCGCCACTTTCCTCCAGCCGCGACAAGCATTACGACGAGAGACGCGGAAATGACAATGAGCGTATCGGTGTCTTTTTGCATCAGGCAGAGAGCGCCGGTAATGGTGAGCATTATGAAGAGAGGTAGAAATCCTCTCTTCCATGTCCTGACGTTTTCTCTGACCAGCGAGAGCCATGCCGCGAAATATATGATAGCGGCAATTTTCAAAACTTCGGACACCTGGAGAGAAAAAGAACCTATGGAAAGCCACCTGGTCGCCCCGCCGTGGGAGAGGCCCACGCCCGGTATGAAAATGACGATATTCAAAAGTATCGCCAGGGCAAAAAACCAGAAGGAAAGCTTGCGCCATTTCATATAATCCAGCTTTGAAAAGAGATAGAGAGCGACAAGGCCGGGCAGGAGGCCGAAAAATACCTGTTTGAAGGCTATGGACCCGAAATGGACGGAGTCGCGGGCGAGCAGTCCCAGCGACGCCGAGAGGAATATGAGAAAACCGGCCCCGACGAGGAGGAGAATGGAGACCAGAAGTTTTTTATCCACCGGTTTTTTCATGTTTCTATAATATCAGAAATATCAGACAAAGAGCCTCGGAAATGGAGATTTGAAACTTGGATTATTTTGAAAAGTATTCCAGAGTGGCATCCGCCAGAGCGTGGAGGTCGCTAAATCTGCCGTCATAAGACGAGCCCATGACGGATATGACCACGGGTCGGTCCAGACCGGCGTTGAAAACCACAACCACGTTGCCGCCGGAGAGCTCCGTGTAGCCTGTCTTTGAAGCCAAGACGTTCGGAATTTTTTCCAGCGTCTTGTTCGTATTGACGGCGGCATGAATTTTATTTTTGGAATCTATGTTTATTTTTGAAAAAGAAGTGGCCTCCAGCATATGAGCGTTTGTTTTCAAGATTTCGCGCATGAGCAGGGCGACATCCTTGGCGGAACTGTATCCGCCCGACAGATTACCAGACAAATCCAAGCCTGATTGATTGAGAAAATATGTCTGTGTCAGTCCTGTTTCTCTGGCCAGTTTATTCATACTCTCCACAAAGAGAGTTTCTGCCGGCACGGCTGGCACGGAACGGGAAGGAGAGAGGTGAGAAGCAGGGAGAGGAACGGGACTGGAAAGAGCGGGAGGAGAATGGAAAGAAGCGGGAATGGCAGAAGAGACGGAATCGATACGGGCGGCAGAGGCGATTTCGGCTCCGGCCGCGCCGGCTATGGCCCGAATGCCGTCATTTGAAGAAACCACCAAACTATAATCAATCAGTTTTTTTATGTTCCATTCCTCGCCTATGAGCAGTCCCGTGTCCCCTTCTTCCATGACATCATCCGATGTTATGCGTACGAGCATGTAATCGGGCACCAGTCTGGAAGCGGTAAAAACAACCATCAATTTGGCCAGAGACGCCATAGGCCATTGCAGTTCCGGCTCTTTTTCATAGAGCGCCTCGCCCGTCTCGGCGTCCAGGACATAAGCCGACCTTGCTTCCAGAGACACGGCGGGAAATTGTTTTTTTGTTGGCTTTGCCGACATTGTGTCTGTCCCGGTTCCGGTTTTATTTTCGTTTTTGGCCAGTTTTACGGGAATGAACCACCACAAAAACAGCGCCAAGAGGAGCGCCAGAAACGAAATTTCCAACCAATTTATCCTTTTTTTTGTATTCATCCTCTATTGTTCTGTTTTTTCCGCTATTCTCGTTTTTTCCGTCGTTTCCGTTTCTTCCTGCCCGGCAAAATTCTCCATTTCGGCTTTTACTGTAGCATATTCGGGCAGGTCTTCAATTTTTGAAATGCCGAGATGAGAGAGCAGGTCTATGGTCGGCCTGTACGAATATCCCCTCCCCCAGCCTGTCGCGCTATTCGCGCCGGCCGCGGCGGAGCTCTCCGTCATGCGTTCTATGAGACCGCGAATCAGCAGGTTGCGCAGAATAAAAGAAGAATTGACCCCGCGTATATAGTCTATTTCCGAACGTTTGACCGGATGCTTGTACAGGATAATGGTGAGCGTTTCCAGACCGGCTTTACCCAGATCGCGGACGAGCTCGTCTTTCGTCAATTTTTCAATAAAACTGCCGGCATCGGGCGACGTGCGCATCTCTATCTCATCGCCGTTTGAAATGACGCAGAGACCGCGATTTTCCAGGTTCCGCTCCAGCGCCGACAGAGCGCTTTCCAGCTCTTCCCTGTCGCAGGCGAGAATCGTCGCCATTTTCTTCTTTGTCACAGGCTCGCCTTTAAAAAAAAGCAAAGCCTCCAATTTGGATTCCAAATTCATATACGAATTATAGCAGAAGGAATAGCGGAGTGTAGTGTCCGAGAACCTCTGCAAACGCAAGAACTTATCCAAAGCGAAAGAAATATGTCATTCGAGAAACTCCGCAGGCGCGAGGCTAGGAGACGTCAAGGTCTGTCCTTGATGTCCGAGCGCCGAGGACAGAGCAAGCTCTCCGCAGGAGAGAGCGAAGCGTTTTCGAGAATGATATATTTCTTTCGCTTTAGAAGAATACTCCGCTATTTCTTATTTTAATACTTCGGCACTCTAATATTTTCCGTTTCCATCTGTATGTCCTCAAAGTGCCTGTCCTGACGCACGTTTATGACCCCCCGCTTTACCAGTTCAAGCATGGCGAGGAAGCCTACGATGAGAGTCACTTTGTCTTCTTTTTTTGCGCCCCATCTGCCTGCCGCCCCTTTTGCGAACTCTTTGAAACTCATCTTTAGGCTTGCCGTCACCCTCTTCGTCAGATCAACTATCATCTCTTCCAGATTTATGACTTTATCAACGATTACTTTCGGCAGAAATTCTTTTTTCGGCAGATTGTTGAGAACTCTTTGCGCGGCTTCAAAAAGATTGGCCGTCGTCATACTTTCATCAGGGGAAAAAACTGGCTCTAGACGACGCTCACCGCGGGCAAAGAGCGGTTTTTGTCCCCAGAGAGATCCCAGAACGCGGGAAAGTTTCCTCATACATTCATAGAGGCGCAAACGGCGCTCTAAATCTCCAATGCTTGCTTGCTCTTCTGCAGTTAAATCCAAGTTCGGCAGGAGAGATTTTGATTTTATGAGGAGAAGAGTTGAAGCAATGAGTACAAAATGAGCGCTGTCGGCCACGGGAAATTCAGACAGGTTTTTGACATAGGAAACATAATCATCGGCTACTTTGGAGAGAGACACATCGTTCACAAACAATTTTTTCTTCTCTATGAGGTCAAGCAAAAGTTCGAGAGGTCCTTCGAAATGTTCTTGTTTTACAGTGAACGACATTCGTAAACGATATTATAACAAAAAGCGGCGGGAGATTGCTCTCCAGCCGGCGAAGCGCAAAGTTCTGACCCGTTTGGTTGGGTAAAAAAGCCTTTGCGCTTGCTTGGATTCTTCGATGGTGAAACTGGGAAAAATAGAAAGCATGTTCAAATTACGCCCAGTAATGGAAAAGTCAAACTACGGCGTGAGTCTTTTGACGCCTCTATATAGATAAGTAACGTCTCGAACGTTCGAAATATTGAATATTTTCATGAGCATTCTGGTCGGTCCAGGAGCGAATCCACCGTGAGGGGGACAGCCGTAGCGGAAGAAATCTATATATGTTTTGAATGATTTCACGTCGAGTCCCTGTTCTTTTATCTGCTTCGCCAATCTGTCCGGCCTATGCTCTCTCTGAGCTCCACTTGTGATCTCTATGCCATTCCAAAGAAGATCAAAACTCTTAGTGATAGTAGGATCAGCTTCGTCTCTCATGCTATAAAAAGCCCGGACGGCCGTCGGAAACTCATGGATGAACACAAATTCATGACCGTGTTTTTCCTTTACGTAATTACAAATCTCGCGTTCTTCTTCCGGACTCATATCATCACCTCTTTCGTTTGGAATATTTCGGGTAGCCAAGATCTTTTTGGCTTCTTTCAGTGTCAGTCGTGGAAAAGGAATCGCCGGAACCACAAGCTCTCTTTCGTACGTCTTTTTTATTTCATCGCCAAATTTCTTTTTTACCTCGCTTATCATAGCTACAATCATTTTTTCCTCTTCCGCCATTAAGTCATGATGTGACTCTATAAAAGAAATCTCAACATCATACATAGTGAATTCCGTGTCATGTCTCGAGGTAAATGATGGGTTCGCCCTGAACACCGGACCAATTTCAAATGTTTTTTCGAACCCAGACGCCATAGCCATCTGCTTATAGAGCTGAGGGGACTGGGCCAGACGCGCTTTTTGTTCGAAGTATTTTACCTCGAATAGATCGGCGCCGGATTCTGTGGCTGTGGCTATAAGTTTCGGCGAGTGTATCTCTATATATTTATTCTCCACACAATACGTGCGGAAAGCATGTTCCATAACAGTCCAAACTTTAAATATAAGAGCATTCTCTGGCCTACGTAGGTCTATCCACCTCCAGTCCAATCTGATCTGTTGATCGGTCTCTTCACCACCTTTTTTCACCACTACAGGAATAGGCAATTCCGGATCCGCCGGGGAAAGTACCTTAAGTTTCTTCACCTCAATCTCAACTCCCATCTGAGCTTGTTTTGATTTTTTCGCCAATCCGGTAACCTCAACAACCGACTCCAGAGACAGGTTTTTAGCTGTCTCAAAGTTAGGGTTATCTTTCACAATAACTGTCTGTATTTCTCCTTCTATATCACGAACGACGAGAAATATGATCTTTGACTGTACCCTTAACGCATTCACAAAGCCCCTCACGGTCACCTCCTTGCCCGAATGCTTCAAAACTTCCGTCGTATGTAGTGCTGGTTTCATGTTTTTAGATTATATCAGATTACATATCCAGGAAATTTCTGCCAGTTTTGTAGGCTTCTAGAGTAATAGAAGTAGTACCAAAATATGGTTCCGGTATTTTATCCAGGTCATACCAACCCCACGACTCCAATTTTTCAGGTTCTAGTACTTTTGGTTCTCCAGATTTCCAGTCAGCAACCATACCAATATGCACATAGTGTCTGGGCGCGTACTTTTTCAGATTGATGAGTACCAAGAACCTGACATTTTGTATTTCAATACCAGCTTCTTCCATAGTTTCCCTCCGAGCGCAAGCCTCAAACGATTCCATGTATTCTAAATGCCCTCCTGGACTAGCGTACTCGCCTTTCCCAAGAACAGATTTTCTTTTCCCGAGAAGAATTTTATTGTTTTTGAAAATCATCACTCCCACACCAACTCTAGTTTTTTCTTCTGTCATGTTTATTTTAGACTCACACCAATATTCTTCTTCACCACCGTTAGTGTCGTGTCCGCCTTCTTCCGAGCCTGCTTCGCGCCTTTTTCTAGGATTTTTATGACTTTCTTTCGGTTTGCGGCTATCTTTTCACGGCGTTCGCGGAGAGGGCGGATGAAGTCTTTCAGATCTTTTGTCAGTTCTTCTTTCAGCTCTTTATACCTTCCCTGTTTTTCGCTGTAGAGCTTGTCCAGATATTCTTTGTCGCGGATGAGAGAGTGGATGCCGTAAACATTTGTTGGGATGCCGGAACTGCCTGCCCCGCCGGAATCAGTGACGATACTCATGACAGCAGTCTCTATCTCGTCGTCAGTCGCAAAAAGCCCTATGTCATTTCCATAACTTTTGCTCATTTTTCTGCCATCGGTTCCCGGCACCACTTTGACGTCTTCCAATATGAAAGCTTCCGGTGTTTTGAAAGTTTCGCCGAATAGGCGGTTGAATTTCTGGGCCGTGTCGCGTGAGTATTCCACATGCTGTTTCTGGTCTTGGCCAACAGGCACGATATCCGTATCGTAAAGCAAAATGTCCGCCGCCATGAGCATGGGATAATTGAATGTGCCGACAGAAATTTCTTTGTCTTTGGCCTCGGCGTCTTTATAAGCATGCGCTCGCATGAGATACGGCATAGTTGTGATGGCATCAAAAATCCAAGCCAGTTCGGTGTGAGCGGAAACGTCGGATTGTTTGAATAGAACACATTTTTTTGGGTCTAAACCTATGGCCATATAATCTATGGCGAGGTCTATGATGTTTTCGCGCATCTCGCGGGCGTTCTGGATGAAGTTGAGCGCGTGATAGTCGGCAATCATGAAATAGCAGTTATATTTTCCGGTATTCAAAAGGTCCACGAATTGCTTCATGGCGCCGAAATAGTTGCCTATGTGCGGCCGGCCAGTCGGTTTGACGCCGGAAAGCAGGGTTTTCTTGCTGTTTATTTCTTTTTCTGTCATGGAGAAATAGTAGCAAAAATAGAGCTTTTATGAAAGTATAATGAAATTAATAAATACAGCGCAAAAACCATGAAAAAAGGTTATTCCAAACCATTGCTCGGCCAACTGATACAGAAAATCGCTCCTCGCATAGGCGCGAGGATTGTCATTGAACCGGAATGGAATATCGTCGGGCAGGTCATTTACAAGAGCGGTCAAAAGAGGTATTTCAAATATTCCAGCTTGGACCTGAACACCCAGGCCGCTTCGGAAATCGCCAAAGACAAAGGCTATTCGGATTTTTTCATGAAACTAATGAATTATCCCACTATCCCCGGCAAGGTTTTTTTCTCGGACAAGTGGGCGCTGGCCATCGGCTCAAGGGACAATCTGGCCGCCGCCGAGAGATACGCCAGAAAACTCGGCTTCCCTCTCATAGTCAAGCCGAACAGCGGCAGCCAGGGAGTAGGCGTCGCTCTGGTTTATGACAAGCGCGAGTTCTACGACGCCATGCGCTTCATTTTTGAAGGAGACAGGGTGGCTGTGGTTCAAAAATATGTACGAGGCAGGGATTATCGCGTCGTCGTTCTGGATAATCGGGTGATTTCCGCCTACGAGCGCATTCCTTTGAATGTCATCGGTGACGGTGAATCAAATATTCTCGCATTGCTCAAAAAGAAGCAAAAGATGTTCCGGCAAACCGGCAGGGACACCATGATCAGGTTTGACGACCTGCGGATATCTCAAAAACTGTCGCATCGTGGATTGTCTTTCCGTTCTATTCCAAAGAGCGGTGAACAAATTTTTCTTCTGGACAACGCCAATCTCTCCACCGGTGGCGATTCTCTGGATGTGACGGATAAAATTCATTCCGAATGGAAGAAATTTGCTGTGCAACTAACCGATGACATGGGACTGCGTTTGTGCGGAGTGGATTTGATGGTTGATGGTGATATCATGCAATCGCCGAAAATGGCCAAAAAATATTGGGTAATAGAAATCAATTCCGCCCCCGGCCTCGACCATTACATAAGAATCGGCGAGGAGCAGGAAAAGATAGTGGAGAAATTGTATTTGGAAGTTTTGAAGAGTATGGAGTGATTTAAGAGAATTAAAAGTATTGGTTGTGAATTATTTCTGAAAATATTTCAATATCTCTTTTGTTTTCACTTTTTCCTGTATTCCCTTCTCTAGGTTTTTGATGACGACTAGGCCTTCCTTGGCTTCATTCGGCCCATACAGAACAGCGTATTTTATGCCTTTGTCGCTCGCGTAGCCAAGCTGTTTTTTGAGGTCTGCGGTTTCAAAATAAAGCATGGTATTTACGCCCGCACTACGGAGTTCTGTGGCAATTTTTAGATAATCATCTGTGAGAGACTCGTCAAAGTTCACCAAGAGCGCTTTTGTGACAGTTTTTTCTTCTTTGACCAGGCCAAGCTCTGACAGGGCGGAAATCAGTCTGTCTAGACCTATGGAAGCGCCGACTGCCGGCACGGATTTGTTTGTAAACATGCCGACCAAGTTGTCGTATCTGCCGCCGCCTACAACGGAACCGAATTGCGGCGCTTTGACGAGACTCACTTCAAAAATCATGCCTGTGTAATAGTCCAGGCCGCGGGCGATGGAGAAGTCCATGACAAATTTCGCCTTGGGAGTGAGAATCAGAGCTTTAGTCACAATCACCGAAAGTCTGTTGAGAGCGTCCTTGATTGCTGGAAAAGATTTCTTTGTTGTTTCTATTTTTTTTACGTCATCTATTTTTGTTCCGGCAAAATTCAAGACGGCTTTTATGTCCGGAGCCGAAAATTCACTTTTCTTTAACTCTTCTTCTATCCCTTCTCTGCCGATTTTGTCTATTTTATCCACCATGCGGACGGCAATTTGTTTCTGTTCAGCTGAAAGTTCCAGAGAATCGTAAAAAGCGGAAATAATTTCGCGGGAATTGACGCGAATGACAAAATCTTCGGTTTTTAGACCAAGTTTGCACAGAGTATTGGCGGAGAGAGCCAGGACTTCCGCATCCGAGAGAGAGCTGTTCGAGCCTACAATATCCGCATCACACTGATAAAACTCGCGGAAACGGCCTTTTTGCGTGTTTTCGGCCCTCCAAACAGGGCTTATCTGATAGCGTTTAAAAGGCTTTTTTAGGTCGTTCTCATACTGCGCCACCACCCGGGCCAGCGGTATAGTGAGGTCATAGCGCAGAGCCACATCGCGGTCGCCATTATCGCGGAAACGGTACATCAATTTATCCCCTTCATCGCCATACTTTCCGGTGAGAATTTCGGCATATTCCAAAGCCGGAGTTTCGAGCGGCTCAAAACCAAACGTCTCAAAAGACGCTTTGATTGTTTCAATCATTTTCTGCCTGACAATCTGACGCTCCGGCAAAAAATCTCGAAATCCTTTCAATATTTTCGGCTCTATTTTGGGCATATATTTATTTGATTATATTAGCATACTGAACTTATTTTGAGTTCAGAATAAAAAGGGCCGACCGACATGCATCAGCCCTTGTATCTGAAATCAAAGAACAAACTAAATCACGATGGTCCCCAACTGAAGACAGTCCTTGCCACCGTGCACCGCCTTGTCACGCCGAGCAGTGACGATGATGTCGGCGAGACCGCTGTTCACATAGTGAACCGTCACCCGCATAAACCAATCAGCCGAAGTCCGCAGTTCCGAAGAGTCGTTTTGACCATCAAACCACGAAAACTCCTGCGGCTGGTTGAGAACTTCCTCTTGGAGAATATAATTCATGCCTGCACGATCAGCTCTCGCAAGCATCGCGACAAAGTCAGGGTCCGTCGAGAAGACGGTCCCTTTCATGCCGCTCGAAATGAATTCTTTGAGGACGTAGTTTCTGGACGATACAAGTTTCTCCACGTCGTGTATCCGAAGCGCCTGCTTGCCGACGAAAAACGTCGGTGGA
>JBBTTH010000015.1:0-5938 GCA_038064295.1 Patescibacteria group bacterium | reverse complement strand
ATTGTTGATGTGATCATCGATGCTCACACCGAGGGCTTCACAACCGCGAGTGATTGTGGCTCGGTCGATTTTGACAGCGAATCGTTCTTCGCCAAATCTTTTTTTGATGGAATTTGCTTTCATATCTTTATAAGGAATTGGATTGAGTTTTCGATAGGCATAAAAGAGCCCGCTGATCTCATCGCATGCGAGAATGGTCGCGGCTAATTTCGTCCTGGGCAATGTGTTAAATCCGTTATATCCGAAAGCATGAGCTTCGACTGCGTGTGACAATTCTTCGGGATAGCCCCACTCTTTGAACCATTTCAGAGATTCTGCGGGATGCGTATTTGGATGTTCTCCAAAATCGATATCGTGAAGAAGGCCGGTAATATACCAAAGATCATTATTTTCATTATAGAGTTTTGCGTATCCTTCCATGGCGACAGCAACCATCTTTGAATGATATCGCTGGTATTCATCCTTGATGTGTTTTTCCAAGAGCGCTTGAGCTTCTTTACGTGTTGGGAGACTCATAAAATGATGCTATCAGATTTTTTCTGGTCATGCATCACTTTGTTGCTGACCTACAGATCTATTTTTTGTCCGCCCTACTGGAGGAAGTCAGAACTCATTTTGCTAGTTATAAACGGCCTGATGAACTAATAAAAATCACGCCTATTAAACGTGATTTGTCTGCCGTATCAAGCGATTAAGCTGACACGGGTTTATCGTGCAAAATGCGAAAGGTGCTGACGCATTGCCACCAGGCAATAGTCTTAGCCAATAGATGCATGGAGGAGATGCTCTTGAAGCGAGTGTTCTTTTGGAGCTCTTTGAAAGCATCCAAAAACGGTTTACATGTCACCGCATAGAGAACAGCATCATTTTCGCTCAAAGAGTTAGAAAATTCGCTGTCATTCATGGCGATGAACTTTGCTCCACGGGTGAGAATATCATTCAATGCCTTTTCGTATTCCTCGTCACCCATCTCTCTGTAGATGTCGAAGAGAATGCTTTCAGTAATGAGGGGATTGGGAAGGCCGTTGAGAAGCATTTTGATGATTTTAAGGTTGCGGTTGCAGGGGGGCTATCTGAGGGAACATTAACATATAGTTTTAAAAAAGCAATTACGAATAGAGTTCGATCGCTAATAGCCCTAGACGGAAAATCACCTTGCACAACAAGGTGATTTTCTAATTGTCCGCCCTGTAGGGATCGAACCTACGACCTTATCCTTAAGAGGGATCTGCTCTACCAACTGAGCTAAGGGCGGAATTTAACTCTTACAACTTACCTTAAAAACCCTAAAATCTCAATGATATACTTGTACTTAATGAAAAAGACGAGGTTTTGGAATATTATTTTCTTTCTCGTTTGGCCTGCGGTGGCCGTCGCTATTTCACTCGTATACGGAGTGAACGCATTCTGGTCTCCATTTTTATTTTATGGCCCGCTTGCGATTCTCCTGTCGTTTTGTCATCGAGAGTATGTAGCGAGGACAGCTCTGATATCGCTTTTAGGGTTGCCGCTCATGATTGTTGTTGATTATGTAGCCGAATTGACGGGTACATGGCTCTGGCCGCTTCCAGCATCAATATTTCCATTTAAGCTTTTTAACTATGTTTCAGTCGAAGTACTAATCTGGATATATTTCCATTTCTTCCTCGTCATACTGTTTTATGAATATTTTTTTGATCATCACAAAAAAATAAAACCGGCTTTTACATTTCGTTCTTCTCTATTTTTGAGAGGCGTTCTTGTTATATTTGCAGTTTTCGTCCTCCTCTATCTATTCTTTCCATCATTCGTACATATCCCATATTGGTATCTCATTTTTGGCAGCCTGCTTCTCTTGCCCCCGATAGTTCTCGAAGAAATGAGGTATCCGAAAGTTTTTTTGAAAATATTCAAAGCAGGAATGTATTTTCTCTACCTCAATTTATTATATGAGCTCACAGCCATTAAACTCGGCTGGTGGTCGTTTCCAAGCGGTCAATTTATCGGTCAGGTCTCATTCTTCGGTATCCAATTTCCGTTCGAGGAATTCTTTTTCTGGATCGTCATTTTTACTATGGCGATACTTTCTTTTTATGAATACTTCTTTGACGACGAAAGATAGTGTGCCCGGGGTGGGGGTCGAACCCACATGCCTTTCGGCCGCCGATTTTAAGTCGACTGCGGCTACCTGTTACGCCACCCGGGCATTAGCCGAGAGACCCAGGCCGGGATCGAACCGGCGCATAACGGTTTTGCAGACCGTCGCGTTAACCAGCTTCGCCACTGGGTCTTTTTTCATCGAAAGGTACCCTTTGAATATATCATGTTTCCTTTTTAGAAACTCGTTTTCTCCAGCTCCTTTATACATGAAATGAAATAATTTTTCACTATCCGTGGTTGAATAGCGAAGTTGATAAGCCGTCCATGTTTTAATTATTTTTTGATTTTTTACTCCAATTGCAGCAGAAATTTGTTCTGATAGATCCTTGAGAAATAAAGGACTTCCAGAAGTGAATATCGCTCCCAATTTTCTCGGTGGTAAACTTATATACTGCAAACAAAATTAAACAATAGCGTCAATTTTCTGACGAACCCGCTCGCCGCAGTCTATTTCAAATTCAAAGAAAGGTACGACGGAGAGACGGGAATTATCCCTCACAAAACTGCGGAAATCACTCCGTTTTCTCCTGGCGAAATCCAGGGCCGCTTCTTCCCGTTCTTCCGGATAGACGGTGAAATAGACGGTCACTCTGTCGCCCTTGTCGGTTCCCGCGACTCTGGTAACCGTAATCATGGATGTGCGGTTTGATTCCGCAGAAAAAAACCGCGCGGCATGGTCGCGAATGATTTCTTCGAATCTGTCTTTTTTATATGACATCGTTTTTGTTTGCCATTTTATTGTTTTTCCCGTTCATTTCTTTACTTTTCCACAATGGTAAAATCCTCTAGGACGTCTCCGGGAGCGATTTCTATCTTGGCTTCTATCATGGCGCCAAATTCAAAACCCTCGTTTATGATTGCCGTTTTCACTTTGGCCTGCTGGAGTTCTCGTATAACGCCGTCTCCGATGATAGTTTCCCGTCGGATGATTTTTACCCTGTCTCCCGTATGAATCTCGCCGTTTGTCACTTTGCCGCCGACGATTTGTCTGTCGCGTGCGCGGGAAAAAAACCTCATGATTTTCGCTCTGCCTCGCATTTCTTCCACAGCTACTTTCGGCGTGCGTTCAATTACTTTTGCCGTGAGCCACTCTGCGAGCTTGTATATGATGTCAAAATCGGCGTGTTCCAGGCCCAACCGTTCTATCATGGCCGCAGCCTGGCTGTCTGTCTTTACGTTGAAACCCAGAATTATGGTCTGTCTGTCGCTGCCGGCGATTTTTACGTCCGATTCGGTAATGTCGCCGATGGAAGCAAAGAGGATTTTTACGGCCACACGGTCGCTTTTGATTTTTTTGATTTCGTGCTCTATGGCTTCAACCGACCCCAGAACATCGGCCTTTATGATGACCGGTAGAATTTTTTTATCTGTTATTTCGGTAACGGCTCTCGGGGATGCGACAGCGTTTCTCTTTTTTTCTCCGGTTTCTTTCAGATACTTTTCCAATTCGATTCTGTCCGGGAGCGTCACAAAGAGACCGCCAATCCGAGGCGCGCTGTTCCAGCCGACAATTCTCACGGGGCTGGAAAAAGAAGCGGAGGCGATTTTTTTGCCCTGGCTGTCTTCTATCATGCGGATAGGGGAGTAACTTTCTCCCGATGCCACAAACATGCCCGTCTCGAGAAAACCATCCCTCACAACCAGCGTAGCGGATATACCTTTTTTCGGGTCCCTGTGAGCTTCTATGACCGTGCCTTCCGCCGGTTTTGCCGTATCCCCAGCGAGTTCTGCCACATCGGCCGTGAGGATAATGAGGTCGAGCAATTCTTCCATGCCTGCTCCGGTTATTGCCGAGACAGGAACATAGGAGATGGAACCGCCACAGCCTTCCAGATAAATTTCATTTTCGGCCAGAGATATTTTTGTGCGTTCTATGTCCGCCGAAGGCTTGTCAATTTTGTTTATGGCCACAATCATGGGGATTTTCGCTTCGCTGATTTGTTTATAGGCTTCTACGGTCTGTTTTTTCACGCCGTCTTCGGCCGAGACGACGAGGATGGCTATGTCCGCCGTGGCCGCGCCGCGTTCGCGCATGCCGGAAAAAGCTTCGTGCCCGGGAGTGTCTATAAAGGTGATGCGCTCGGGCGCGCCGGTTTTTTCGGCCGTATTCCCCCGTCCGTCAGCCGAAACGCCTTTTTCTCGCACCACTTCATAAGCGCTGATACGCTGGGTGATGCCGCCGACTTCTCCGCCCGCAATGTTTGTCTTTCTGATGTAATCCAGGAGGGTGGATTTGCCGTGGTCAATGTGACCCATGACGGCGACGACGGGTGGGCGCTTTACGCGGTTCGCCGGTCTGGCTGGCGTATTTTGCTGTAAAGATTTTTTGGCCATATTGATTGTAGCGTTCCGCGATATGAAATTTTATCTCGTCAGTTTTTGCAGCGCCGGACGCTTTAGATTGTTACTCCGGAAAGCTTTGTTTTTGCCTTCTCCACGGCGCGGCGCTCTTCGGCCGAGAGTTCTATGTCAGAACCAAATTTGGAAAGCGATTTGGAAAAGACGGAAACGCGCTCACGAGAATAGAGGCTGGAAATAACCGCGCCGTCGCCGTTTTCGTTTACGATAGCCGTGGCAAAGCTCTGATTGCCGCCGACGCCGGCGTCGCGAAAAGCGTTGAAACGGACAGTTTCGGTCGCCTGGGAACTGCGCCGCACCCGCTTTTCCAAATTTACGAGATATGCTTCCATTTCCTTGCGGAATTTTCCGAGGTCTCTCATATCCTTGTCCAGCGATATGACTGATTCGCCGAAGTTCATATTTTTCTCGTTTCGGAGCATTTTTCGGATTTTCCGGCGCAAGCTGGCCGTGTCTATCGCGAGGACGAGGACGAGCAACGCCAAAATACCCAGGAGAATGTTTGAATCGAGAATCATGGCCTATATACTAGCTTAAAAACGTTTTTTTTCATAGTATGATGGTATGGAGTTTGCTTTCGGCTATTTCAGAAAAAACTTTGGAAAGAAGCGCATATACGCCGACTGGGCGGCTACGACGCCGCTCCGCAGGGAGGTGAAAAAGTCTGTGGAGAATGCGCGGAAAATATGGGCCAATCCCAGCGCGATTTATAGGGAGGGAGCGGAAGCAAGAAAGGCGCTGGAAAAAATGCGGGCGAAGAGCGCGTGTGTTTTGGGGGTGAAACCAGAAGAAGTTTATTTCACGAGCGGCGGCACGGAATCAAACGTTACGATTATTCATGGAGTTTTGTGCGCGTGTCTGGAGCGCTCGGAGCGGAGCGGCGTCCATGTCGTCACGACGGCAATCGAACATTCATCCGTTTTGGAGACCTTGAAACTATTTGAAAATCGCGGCGTGAGAGTCACATACGTTTTACCCGGACCGGACGGCGTCGTGCGGGCAGATGAAATTCTCTCGGCGGTGAGGCCTGACACAGTTCTCGTCACGTGCATGTATGTCAACAATGAAATCGGCACCATACAGCCTGTTTCAAAAATCGGCGCCGGCGTCCGGAAAATTCGGGCGGAGAAATTTGGCAAAGCACAGCATAAAAACAGGGAAGGACGGGAGAAAGATAGCGGAAAAAATAATATGCGGGAGGATGATTTTGAAAATAACGCTTTGTTTCCGGTTTTCCATGTGGATACCTCGCAGGCGCCTCTGTGGCTCTCCTGCGAGATGGAAGGTCTGCGCGCCGACGCCATGACGCTGGACGCGCACAAAATGCGGGGCCCGAAAGGCGTCGGCGCGCTCATCGCCCGCCGTCACGTTCCGTGGAAACCGCTCATGACAGGTGGCGGGCAGGAGAGGGGTCGGAGGCCGACCTCGGAGAGCCTGGAGC
>JBBTTH010000014.1:0-4055 GCA_038064295.1 Patescibacteria group bacterium | reverse complement strand
AAGACGTTCCTATGGGCGAACGGCCGGAAACTATGATGGCGCGACCGCCGGGAGGCAACAGAATATCGGTTTTGTCCGGCGGAGTTCCCGTCAGAGCCAGTTCTGCCGCTTTCGGGAGGAGGATTGAGGTGTCCAGACCCGCGCCCCGCAGTACGAGGCCGGAGATGCCGATGACGTTTTTTGCGTATGGGTCAGCTTCTACGACGATGTGTTCCTCATCCGGATTTTTGGCTTTTGCCTGAGCCGTATCGCCAAAGTAGATTTTTTTGCCGAGAAGGGAAGTGATGCGCCCGTCTTTCACTTCTCTGACCTGTGTAAAAGCGTCGCCTAGAAACAAACCGGTTTTTCGCAGAAAATTGCCCGGCGCCCGGGGCAGGTCGAGAGTTTCGTTTTGCCCGGCGTCGCCTCCTGCGTAATAAGTTCCGTAAACTCTGCCGCTGTCCACGGGAGCGAGAGGTTTGATATAGGCTCCTCCACGCGCGGTTGGGCTCTCCGTGCCGCCTCTGAAAAACCATATGACGCCGAGGCCGACAATGCCCCATATGAGCCAACCGAATTCGCCGTGAAATCCTTTTAACAAATCCATAGGCTATATCATATATTATTTTCCAATAAGTTTCCGAAGCTGTCGTCTATGACGGGGTTTCTGATGCCTGTCGCAGAAATGCGCGCTTCTGCCACCTACTTTTATGCGCGCAATCACACCTCCGCAGCTCGGTTTTTTGCATTTCTCGCCGGTTCTGCGGTAAGCATTGTGTCTTTCCTGAAATTTTCCCCTCTCGCCGTGAATGTTCCTGTAATCAGACATGGAATCGCCGCCGAAATCTATGCCCTCCAGTAATGTCTCTTTCATAGCTTTCCAAATGGCCGGCCATTTTTTGTCCGGAATGTTTTTCACGCGCTCCAGGGGGTGGATACCGGCCCGCCAGAGAATTTCGTCCGAATATATATTTCCAATTCCGGAAATTACCTCGTGATTTATGAGAGCGGTTTTTACAGGACTGTTCTGTTTCTTGCGCAGGGTTTCCTTGAACCTTTTTACGGTGAAGCTTTTATCCAGCGGTTCCGGCCCGTGAGCGGACAGGTGGGGCGAACTTCCAAGCTCGTTCGTTTTGACCAGCGTCACTTTGGCGAATTTGCGCATGTCGGCGAGCGCCATGCTCTCTCCGTTTGAAAAATTGATGATGAAATGGACGAATCTGTTGAAAGGGTCGTCGCGCAAGGGACCTATTTCGGTCGCGACCCACCTCCCGCCGCGCGGACCGGGCGCAAATTCATATCTGCCGTACATGACATGGCCGGTCATCTTCATGTGGATGAGAATCGTCCAGTTACCGGACAAGTGGACGAGGACATTCTTGCCACGCCTGGATGCATCCGCAATTCCGGCGCCAATGACCTCCTTTTTGAAAAATTTGAAATATTCCGGATTCTTTATGTTGTCCGACTTTGTGTGAAGAGGACTATTGTAGTCAGTCCAAACGTCCTCAATCGTGAGGCCGACCAAGTGCTTTTTAATTCCATTTACCGTTGTCTCCACTTCCGGCAGTTCGGGCATATCTCCAACTTACGCTTTTTTGTTCAATTTGAGAAGTTCTTCTCGCACCACCTCGGCGTCGCTCCACGGAGTTCTTGAATTATCCGGCCCCATGATGTATGGGTCCGTGCCTTTGCCTGTGATGAGCACGGAATCACCGAATGTGGCTAGAGACAACGCTTTTTTGATCGCTTCACGACGGTCAATGATGATGTGCAGTCTTTTCTTTGTAATGGCTTCAGCCATATCAGTAATTATTTTCATCGGGTCGTCGTCATACGGGTCTTCATTCGTCAGGATTATTTCATCGCATTCTCTCTCGGCGATTTTTGCCATCTCGTCCCTCTTCCACGTATCGCGTCCGCCACCCGTGTTTCCGAGGACGCATATTCGTCGCGTGTCTCTGAATACGTTGTAAAACTTTTCCAGCGAGTCCGGTGTGTGGGCATAGTCAACGATAATGGCAAAGTTTTGCCCCTCGTCTATCTTTTCAACGCGGCCGGGAATTATTTTTAATTTTTCTACGGCCTTTTTTGAAGTTTCAATGGAGATATTTTGAGTTTCCGCGAATATGATTGCCGCCAATGTGTTTGATATGTTGAATTCGCCGGAGAGAGGGGATTTTATGGAAGTCCCACTCACAGTCATGACAAAACCTTCCTTGAAAATATTATAAGGCTTTGCGTCATTCAGGGAGTATGTATGCTTTTCGGTGAAATTTTTCGCCAAAAAACAGCTGGACTGTCGGTCGTCGGCGTTTGCGACGAGTATCGTCGGTTTTTTCCCCGACCGCGAGACAGCATCGGCGATTGCGAGCTTGACCGCCACATATTTTTCATAAGAGCCGTGAGCTTCTATGTGTTCTGGAGCGATATTTGTGAATATGAGCGCGTCAAAATCTATAAACCTGTGCCTGCGCATGAGCGCGCCCTGCGAAGTCACTTCCATTACGACATAGTCGCATCCCGCATTTACGGCCTGCCGCAGAAATCTCTGGACAAAAAACCGTCCGGGCATGGACATCTTGTAGAGATTCGGCCGGGACAGGCCTCCGATTTTAAAACGAATGGTATTTGAAAGCGCTATTTTATATCCGGCTTCTTCGAGAATCGCGCTCAAGATTTCGGTTACGGATGTTTTGCCCTTGGTTCCTGTCACGGCTACCACCTTTGTCTTGCGGGAAGGAAAACGATAGATTATGACGCTCAAAAGAGCCATTATGCAATGATAGGCGGGCTGGACCCGGATAAAGAAACCGGAGGGGATGATTTTTTTGAAGCGGTACAGGATTGTATCAAGCATTTATTTCCCTAGTAGTTTGAGAGCTTTTTTCACGCGTTCCCCCGTGTCCGTAATTGATTTTTCAACTGCTTTGAGCGCTTCGCGCGCCTCTCTGTGGCCATAACCGAGAGCCTCCAGAGCTTCCAGGGCGTCAATTTCGTCGCGCAGGGACGCGCCATCCGCGGCATCCGCCGATTCCATGCCGAATTTGCCTTTCAGTTCCAGGACGATTTTGTCGGCCATTTTTCTGCCTATGCCGGAGACTTTTGTCAGATGGGAAGTGTCGCCGGTTGAAACGGCTTTTCTGATATTTGAAACAGAAGAAACATTCAGAATACCGAGAGCAGTTTTCGGTCCTATACCGGAAATGGAAATCAAAAGCTCAAAAAAATGCAGTTCGTCTCGGTCCAGGAAACCGTAGAGAGTCTGCGAATCTTCGCGTACGGCGAGATGGGTCCAGAGGGAGGCTTCTTTTCCTTCGCGTAATTTCTCCATCGTCACCGTCGTGGCGAAAACTTTGTAGCCGAGACCGCCGACGGCAATCACGGCCGACCGCTCCGCTTTGTCCAGAACCGTGCCTCTCATATGCGCAATCATCTCCCAAAGTATAGCGGATTCTCCAAATAATTGCTTTTTCATTGCATTTTTTTGGATTTTTTGGTAACGTGACGCCTACATATGGCAATTACGTCAAGCGCAAAAAAAGCTCTCCGCGCGTCAAAGCATAAGCGCGTTTTTAACATCCGCCGCCGCGACGCGATGAACGAGATTGCGAAGCAAATAAAAAAATTGGCAATGGCTGGGAACAAAGGCGAGGCGACGAAACTCCTCCCGCAGGCTTATTCTGAAATAGACAAAGCTGCAAAAACTGATTTTATAAAGCCGAACACGGCGGCCCGCAAGAAGTCGCGTCTCTCGGCACTCATAAAAAAGGTAAAATAAGGCAGTTGGGGGAAACAGCAAAGGAAATAAAAGATTGCTCCCGTCGTTCAATGGATAGGACACTTCCCTGCGAAGGAAGAAATCCAGGTTCGATTCCTGGTGGGGGCACATGACGAAAATCTCGGACAAAAATCCGAGTCTAAAATCCCAGCCGGTCAAACAGAGTCTGCATAATGCCTTGCTCAAAAGTTTCTTCTTTCAGATGTGTTGAGAGAAAAGAGCGCAAGTCGTCCGGATTTTGGTTCGCCAGAGGCATGGCGATGAGCGGCACAATCACCTTTTTTGATTTGATGAC
>JBBTTH010000013.1:0-1326 GCA_038064295.1 Patescibacteria group bacterium | reverse complement strand
GGTATCATTAAGAGTATTAAAAATGTGAGTGTCCTAATTGAGGGTGGAATTTAGGGTCACTTTGAGCGCCCTCTCCACGCGGTTCTGGTCCGGCGCGTCTATGGGACATGGAGTGTTGTATCCGCGTGAATCTATCTCTGTCTTTATGATCGGCGGTGCGTCCGACCATTTCCTGACGGTAACGATGGAGCAATATCCGCCCGGAATATTGAGAACAAACTGGGTTGTGACCGAATTGGGACCGGAAACCGGATGACTCACGTCTATGGGAGCGCCGACACAATTCGGGTCTGACGGAAACGGCGACCTGGAATCGCTGGACGTGGCAAATATGTCTTTGCCCTTGAAATCCCAATAAATGGCGCACTCGGCCCCCGTATCGGCGGCATAGAAGGAAAACTGCGATTCGCGGCCGGAGGAAGACAGGACCAGTTCCTTGACGGTCAGATTAAATATGGAAAGCCCGATGGACAAAAGGACGCTGGAAACAAGCACGGCAAAGAGCATGGCAAAACCGCCTCGTTTTTCCCTCTTTCTTCCTATTTCCTGATTGCATGCGATATATTTCATGTCAGAAATTAAATATGTATTCTTTTATGGTAAAAGTTTTGAGTGGCGAAAAGAGCCTGGTACTCCAGGATATGGTTACAGATATTACAGCTTCCTGGTCCGCATTTGCCCTGTCGTCTATTGAAATAGTGCGGGTAAAAATAGTCGGCTTCCAATCTGCTCCCGAGCCGTAGCCGTAAATGTTGTTTGCCGTATCGAGAGACAGGACGAGACAGCTCCCAGAGCAAACTGATATGGCATTCGTATTTACAGTACCGTCCGCATTCATAAAATCGGCGTACTGCGCGTCAATTTTGCATTTTCTCCCACTGCCATCTTCCTTGCATCCGCCGAATTGCGAGAGCCACTGGGTTCCCGTTATGCGGTTTGAATCCCTGACATTCCGGATATATTCCACGGCTTCCTGGGCCAGATAAAAGGCCGTAATCTGGTCGCGGGCGTAGACGGACGACCCCAGACCTTTTTGGGCGATGAGCAGAGGCCCAGTGACGGCAAGCGAGAGGATTGATATGGCGACCATCGCCTCTACCAGAGTAAACCCGCCCTGTTTGTTGGATTTATATATCATAAATTATCAGTCAATAGACCTCTGGGAAATAGTCGTCTGTATGTTGAAGTCCGATTTCGTATTCCCCGCCCCGGCATAGCCTCTTATGGTTATCACTACTTTTGGCTGTTTTGTGTCGGCGGGCGACGGCTGAGTGCCGATGACATAGAATTTGACGACAGGAAGTCTCGTCTGTACCAACGGCCATA
>JBBTTH010000012.1:0-6885 GCA_038064295.1 Patescibacteria group bacterium | reverse complement strand
ATATCCGAAATACAAGGCCAATTTTCCGGCAGTAAACAGAGTGCGGTCTTCCGGAAACGCCCTGTTCCACGAATACGATGTCTTCACTGGATTTGAAAACTCCGTAAAGAAAGAAACAGCCGATTCGGCAGGCGCGAGACCGGACGGACCGCGCTCGTCCAGGACGCTCTCAAAACCGTTATCGCCCCGCCATGCCACTATGGGACTGCCAGCTTGCATGGCGAGCATGGCGACGATGTCTTTTGCATGAGACACATTCCTCACTTCCCCGAAAGCCACCATGCTCTGGGTGATATTTCCGTTCTGGTCTTTTTTTGTCAGTTTTGGAACCAAGCCGAAAAATTCAGTCCATGAAGAAGGCGGCGCGACCAGTCCGGCGTTTGTGAATATGTCCCTGTTCCAATACATAACCAGAGGGTCAACAGAGAAAGGCAGGCCGATTATGCCGTTTGAAACTATGTAGAGCTCGCCTTCCTGTATAAAGGAATCCTTGAATGCCCTCTCTGAATAATTCTCGTACGGAATGACGTAAAACTTGTCCAGTTGTTTCAAAATTAAGTCCTGGGGAAGCAAAACCATGTCCGGACCCTGCCTGCGGGCCAGAGCGGCAATGAGGTCAGACTCAAAAGAAGCCGGAGGTTTTTCAACATAAGAGATATTTACCGTATCTCCGTAATCAACGGATATTTTTGCCAAAAAATCGGAAACAACACGGCCGTCAAGTGTGCCCCACATGGTGAGGGCTGGCGCGCTGGCGCTCCCCTGATTTCTGGCGACGGCAAAGAGCACTGCTCCTGCCACTCCCAGGATGATGAGGATTCCCGTAAAAATGAGCTGGAATCGCGTCATTTGCGGAAAATTATACCATAATGCTGTGCCCCGGTATGTATCTCCCTATCAAAAACAAAGCCCAGCTCTTTGCAGAGCTTCAGAGCATCGTCTTTGTAAAAAACATGCGTAGGATGAGGTCCCATTTGAGAAAAAGACGCCGCCCAGTCTATGACGAGGAGCCGGCCTTTCGGTTTGAGCGCTCTCCTCGCTTCCAGGAGGAAATTTTTCTTGTCCCCTATCATAAATAAAATGTTTGAAGCTATGACCACGTCGCACGAACCCTCGCGCAGTTTGGACCCGCCTAATTTTTCCAAATCACCGACTATGATTTCTATGTTGCGAATGTGATGCTCCTTGGCTTCTTCCTTCAAACGTTCTAGAAGTTCTCTCTGCACGTCAACCGCATAGACTTTGCCCGACGGCGCCACGGCCAGAGCCGCTTCCAGACTATAAAAACCGGAGCCGGATCCAAAATCCGCCACGATAGCTCCATCAGAAATGCCAAGTTGTTCTATGTTGTGTCTGGGGTCGGCGAACATAATTAAATACAGTATAACAGAGAAAAATATGGCCAGCCATATAATCGTGTTCAGACGATTATATAATTAACTTGACAATATATCAAGTAGGGTGTATACTGGTAGCCGAAAATAGGCTCTTTGTAAAGACGTAGTGAAACCGGGCGGTCGCGCCGGGACTTCTTGCTTTGAGCTGAAATCATCTTTGCCATGAACATAAAAATCAAAGTTCTCATCGCGATACTCGCTATCACGATTATTGTTATCGGAGCCGGTGCGGTCATCCACACCGTTTGGTCAGTCAAGGAGGGACAGGTCGAGCAGAAAGCCGTCAACACCCAGACCGCCGAAAAAATCGCGGTGGCGGAAAAAGCAACGGCCGCATTAAGGAAAGATAGTGAGAGTGCCTTCAATATTGTGACTAGCGATTTGAGGGAGCTTGAAAAGCGCACGGCCGCCGTTGAAAAGCAATCAACGAGCACGGCGGAAGCCACGGGTAAGCTCGACAAGGCGATAGAAAAAACCCTCGGCGAAATTGACGTTCGTGTCAACAAAGTTGAGACATATGTCTCGAACGACTGGAAAGCAGCAGTTGAAGTCGGCAATAAAATTACAGCGGCTGGTGCAGGGATTGAAGAGCTGGGAAAGAGGATGGAAGCATTGAGGACAGCCCAAGCGGCGACCCAAACTGCGACTTCAACTACTTCGGCGCCGGCGGCGACATCGTCAATCGCAACGCCACTGCCAGCGACATCGGTACCAGCGGTGGTCAACAAAACCGTCCAGACGGGAATGCCGACACGAATGGCGAGTGAAACGGAAGCGCTCGCGGCCGGCATTGAATCAAAGTCCTACCGGATGAATGATATCAAGGACGGAAAAGTTGAACTAGAGGATCCGCAGGGCGGACCGATAGTCAATACAACCATCACAGTGAAGCATTCATTTCGCGGGCAGAAAGATAAAGTTTTGATTTTTGTCCCCAGCCAAATCATTGCCCCATACAGTGATGCCTACTCGGTGACATTCACCGCGGACAAGCCAATCAGCGTCAAAAAGAGACGGTAGGCTATGACCGCGCATTGCAAAGAGCCGATACCCATAGAGGTACGGCTCTTTTTTTTACTTCTTTGGATTTGGTAGGAAACCCCCGGGAACAACGCTATCAGCCGTTGAAGTAAAACCAAAAGTGCTCTTCAGAATATTTACAAAACCCCAAATGGAGATCATGCAAAAAAGTCCGACGATTCCGTATATTATGGTCTGACGTCCGCTGGCCCTCTTTTCTTCACTGGAAATCATTTGAAGAGCTCCCCATATAGTGACAATCACCGCCGCACCAATCAAAATATAAACAACGGAATTGATAATGCCGATTAAACAAGAAACAACTCCCGACAAACCGCCTTCACTTGTGTCCAATCGAGCGCAACCGGCAGTCGATGGAGTCCCTGGTACGACAGGAGTACCAGGTGATAAAGCATCTACAAAAATAGGCGCGACAAATACGACCATGATTGATGACAGAGCCACTGCGAGAAAAAACTTTTTCATATTTAGATTCAAAAAATCTTATAAACTTGCCTTTATTGTATCTCCAAAAAGAGATTTTAGCTTCTTTTCTTTATCCCCAGGGCGAAATCGGAAATATGCCTGTCGAGAAACTCCGCAGGCGCGAGGCTTGGTGATGTCAAGGTCTTTCCTTGACATCCGAGCGCCGAGGACGGAGCGAGCTCTCCGCAGGAGAGAGCGAAGCGTTTTCGAGACTGGCATATTTACCGATTTTACTCTGCTTATAAACAAACAACGCTAGCCAGACTATCCCCTTCCCGCAGTTTCATCACTCGCACACCCTGGGTTTGACGGCCCAAGGTTGGGATTTCAGAGAGTTCCACCCTCACCACCTGACTCTTCTTGGACATTGCCACGAGCTCGCTGTCTTCTTCTGTTATGACTTTGGCTGAAATGACCGGACCGGTTTTGTCGGTTACTTTCATAGTGAGAATGCCCGAACCACCCCTCTTCTGCGTCTTGTATTCGCTTGCCAGAGTGGTCTTGCCGTAGCCATTTTTGGAAATGACCATAATGCGCGCGCCTTTTGACCCGGCCGTGACGACATCAGCGCTGATTACAACATCGTCTTTGGCCAGAGATATACCGCGCACACCCATAGCTCCCCGCCCCATTTCGCGCACATCTGATTCGCGGAATCTGATTGACTGCCCTTCTGACGTTACAATAGAGACGTCGTCTCCTTTTGAAACAAAAGACACAGACATGAGGGAGTCTCCCACTTCCAGAGTGATAGCGATGAGCCCGCTACGGCGCACGTCATGGAAACTGACTGCTTTTACTTTTTTGGCCGTGCCGAGACGAGTCACCATCATGAGAGACAACTCGGCCGTCTGTTTGGATTCCTTTGGCATAGGCAGTATAGACGTTACTTTCTCGTCATCCGCCAGAGAAATGAAATTGACCAACGCTTTGCCTTTCGTCGCTCTCTTGCCTTCCGGCAGTTCGTACATTTTTATCTGATAGGCTTTGCCTTTGTCCGTAAAAAACAGAATGTCGGAATGAGTGCTCGCCGTGAGGAGATTGGTGACAAAATCTTCTTCTTTCGTGTCCAAGTCTACGACGCCTACGCCTCCGCGCTTTTGCCTACGGTATTCGTCGGGCGCTGTCCTCTTCACATACCCGCCCTGGGTCAAAACCAGGACGCTCTCAACATCCGGAATCAGGTCTTCGTCCGACAGTATTTTTGCCCCGTGCTTTATGACTTTTGTCCGGCGTTCATCTCCATATTTGGCTTTGATTTCCACAAGCTCATTTTTTATGACGCCGAGAATTTTCTTGGCGCTTGACAGGAGCTCCTTCAATTCCTTTATCAGTTTCTGAACGGACTCCAGCTCGTCCTCCACGCGCTTGCGCTCCAGCCCGGCCAGTTTTTGCAAGCGCATATCCAGAATAGCTTGCGCTTGGAGGACGGAAAATTTGAACGTCTTCATCAATGTTGCTTTGGCGTCTTCCACATCCCGCGACTTCTTTATCAGTTTTATGATTTCGTCTATATGGTCCAGAGCGGTCTTGAGGCCGAGGAGGATATGCTCGCGCGCCGAGGCTACTTTCAGGTCATATATACTGCGCCGCTTCACCACTTCTATCCTGTGCTCTATGAAATATTCCAGAATTGATTTGAGCGACAGCGTTTCCGGCACTCCTTTGACCAGAGCCACGACGTTGAGGTGGAACATGCTTTCCAGCTGAGTGTGCTTGTACAGGAAGTTCAGAATCTTCTGGGGATGGGCGCCCTGTTTGAGGTCTATCACTATGCGGATATCTTTCGCCGACTCATCGCGCAGGCCCTTTATGCCTTCTATTTTCTTCTGGCGCACCAGGTCGGCTATGGCCACAATGAGGTCGGCTTTGACTACACGATATGGAATGGAAGTGATGACGACCTGGAACTGGCCGGATTTGTTTTCCATGATTTCCGCTTCACCGCGCGCCAGAATGCCTCCGCGGCCGGTGGAATAAGCGTGATGGATGTCCCGTTCGCCATAGATGATTCCGCCAGTCGGGAAGTCCGGGCCTTTTATGTACTTGAGCAGGTCCTCGGTCGGCGCATCGGGATTTTCTATGAGATGGACCGTGGCATCCAGCACTTCGCCCAGGTTGTGGGGTGGAATGTTGGTGGCCATGCCCACGGCTATGCCGAGGGTGCCGTTCAGGAGGAGATTGGGAACAGCCGAAGGCAAGACGACCGGCTCCTTGCGCGTATTGTCGTAGTTCGGCCGGAAATCAACGGTTTCTTTTTCCAGGTCGCGCAGTAATTCCATGGTCAGACGCGACATTTTTGCTTCCGTATACCGCATGGCCGCCGCGCCGTCGCCGTCAATACTGCCCCAATTTCCTTGTCCGATAAGAAGAGGATACCTCATGGAAAAATCCTGGGCCATTTTGACCATGGACTCATAGACCGCCGCATCGCCGTGAGGATGATATTTGCCGAGAACATCTCCGACAACCGTAGCCGATTTGCGAGTCTTGGCGCTGGCTGTGAGGCCGATGTCATTCATGGCGTAGAGGATGCGGCGATGAACCGGTTTCAAACCATCACGCACATCAGGCAGAGCGCGGGAGGTGATGACCGACATGGCGTAGTCCAGATAGGACTCGCGCATTTCCGTCACGATGGAGCGCGAGACGGTGCCCGAATTTCGCGCCACAGGTTTTGCGTCTGGTGCAGGAGATGCCGGATTGGACTGCGGATTTTTTGGGCTCATGATTTATATAAAATCCCTGTAAAATGCGTAAAATAAAATGGGCTCTTTCAAGCTCTTGATGCTCTAAAGTATAGCATTTATGGGACTTTTTACAAGCCTTTATTGAACCGGCGTTTCCGTGCTTTTTGGGTTTTTGTATGTCGCGCTATTTTGAATGATATTCTCCACCTGGTCCATAAAATTAGAAAAAGTTTCAGTGAGACTCGGCATTTCGCCGTCGTTTGCCTTGCCGGAACTTCCGTCTCCAAAAGAAAAGTCCGCATCGCCTATGCGAAAATAGAGGCTGGCAGTCCAGACCAGGGCGATTGCCAGAGTAGCACACAGAGATATGACCAGCACCGCTTTGCGTCTCTCCCTCTCGGGCTTCTTCCGCAGTTTTTCCAGATATTGAAACATATTTTTTCGCATCGTCTCGTGTACGCAACCGCGCCCATATGATATGTCATCCGAAAACCTGTCCGCGCCCGCACAACCATGCAGACGGCTATGCGACCGGTTCCAGGACGACTACGTCCGCTTCCTTGCCTTCCAAATCCTTTTTCTTCAAAGTCAGTTTGTCTGCGGGCTTTATCGTCTCTTCTCCGGCCTCTTTCAAAAAAGTCTTGAGAGCGGCGACATTCCCCCAATAGATAGGCACTATCAATTTCGGTTCCAGTTTTACGGCCAGTTTGTAAGCATCGCTCGGGGAGAGTGTACCCTCCGCGCCGATTGAAACAAATAAAACATCTATGCCGTCTATAGACTCAGCCACATCGTTCGGCAAATCCCTAGAAGACAAGGCGCCGAGAAAACAGAGATGCATGTTTTCCAGATTCACCGCATATATGGTGTTCAGCCTGTTTTCCCCGCCGTATTTTGATTCTGACTTGAAACCTTTTATAAAAATATTTTTGATTTCGTATTCGCCGGGGCCCGTGACGGCAAAAGCGTTTTTCTCGCCGAACGAAACCTGGTCCAGGCCGGAAAAATCGGGGTGGTTCAGAGACACCAGAGCGATATCCGCGCCGAAGCGGGAATTTTTGAGCTTTGAATCTTTGGATATTGGATTGACGGCGATAGTGATGTCGCCGAACTGAACCTTCACAAACGCCCCGCCTTGATATGTGATTACCATAAAATGAGTATAGCCTAATCGGGCAAATTTCGGAAGAAGTACCTGTTCTCTAACGGGTACTTTTTTTCGCATAGGACCAGATACGACTGGATTCTCATTCTAATTGCATATTGGTTTGCAGGCTAATTGCATACCCCTT
>JBBTTH010000011.1:0-10344 GCA_038064295.1 Patescibacteria group bacterium | reverse complement strand
CAAATCAAAAGAATACTCAAAAGAACTCCTGAAACTCAATGAGATTGCCAAAAAGCTAAAAGCGGAAAAAGAGGCTTCCGGGGCGATAGATTTTGAACAGGATGAAGTCAAATTCGAGCTTGATTCCGCAGGCAAACCCATCCGCATATATAAAAAGACCCGCAAGGACGCCCATAAACTGGTGGAAGAATTCATGCTCCTGGCCAACCGCGAGGTGGCTCATTTCATGTGGAAATCCGGCGAGAAAAACAAGGGCGCATTCCTATACCGCATCCACGACGTGCCCACCAAGGAAAAAATAGAGAATCTTTCCATACTCGTGAAAGCTCTCGGTTACAATCTGCCTGTGGGCAAGAAAGGCATCGCCATAAAGGATTTAAAGAAGTTATTCAGGAAAATAGAGGGCGCACCCGAAGAATCTCTCATAAAAACGGCCGCCATCCGCGCCATGTCCAAGGCGGTGTATTCAACGCAGAATATAGGCCACTATGGTCTGGCTTTTGAGTATTACACTCACTTTACCTCCCCTATCCGCAGGTACGCCGACTTGGTCGTCCACCGCCTGCTCCATCGCGAACTCACGGAAGGCAAGATTGCCGCAGGGGAAGTTTCCAAATTCCAGAAAATCGCCGAGGAAAATTCGGAAAAGGAAATCCGCTCGTCCGAGGCCGAGCGCGCCTCCGTGAAATACAAGCAGGTTGAATACATGGGCGAGCATATAGGCGAGGAATTTGAGGGCATCATCACCGGCGTCACGGAATGGGGGCTATATGTGGAGGAAAAGGAAACCAAATGCGAAGGCATGATAAAATTGCGCGACCTGGCGGACGATACGTACATATTCAATGAAAAAATGTACGCGGTCGTGGGAGAGAAAACCCGGAAGAAATATTCTCTGGGAGACACCATAAGGGTGAAAGTAATATCCGCCGACATGGAAAGAAAAACTCTGGATTATGCGCTGGTAAGCAGGTAAAACAAAAATAATCACAATTTTACATTCTCACTTTTTGGCTACGGACAAGGCTTCATTGAAAGCGATGGAGAGCAGTTTTGAATAGCCCTCCCTGCCCATAGTGATGCCGTAGATTACGCCGGCCCGAGACATAGTCTCGCGATTGTGAGTGATAAGTATGAGCTGGGAATGGCGGGACAGGTTTTCCACCATGTCGCCGTATTTTCTTGAATTGGCTTCGTCCAGGGCGGCGTCGGTTTCGTCCAGAATTATGAAAGGCGGCGGATTGACTTGGGAAATTGCAAAGAGGAGCGCGATGGACGTGAGCGCCCTCTCGCCTCCGGAAAGCATCTCCAGTCCTTTTATTTTTTTCCCGGGGAGGCCCACATGAATATCTACTCCGAGTTCGGTCTTCTCTTCTTCGTCATCCGGTTCCGCCTCTATGCCCATTTCCATCATTTCTTCGGGAGAGAGTGCGGCTCGTTTGCGCTTTTTTTCCTTTACGACAGAGAGGGACGCTTCGCCGCCGCCGAACATGAGAGTGAAAAATTCCGTAAACTGCTTGTTTATTTTCGAAATCCCCTGGCTAAACATAGTATCTAGCCTCTCCTCGAGCTCGCTTATGAGATTTGTGAGAGACTCCGCCGATTTATCGAGGTCTCCGAGCTCTCTCGCCAGAAATTCATCTCTTTCCGTGGTTTCTTTGTATTCTTTCAAAACATCACCGGCCAAAACTCCGCCAGAATCCTCAAGGCGCACTTTTATTTTCTCCAGATTCCTTCGTCTCTCTTCCTGGACATGTCTTTCTTCGCGACTTGGTTTTGAATCATCCGACTCGTATACATAAACATCGCGGCCTATGAGAATCACGCCCTCTTCTATTTCTCTTTTGAAATCTTCTTTCTCGAGACGCAGTTTGTCCTCCTTCACCCGAATAACCGAAAGTTTGCCTCTGATTTCGTTCTGGTCGGCCATTATTCTAAACATCGCTTTTTCAGCATCACGGGATGTGTCTCTTTCTTTCTCTATATCCCTCTCTAGAGAATCGTAATTATGGGAAAGTCGTGAGAGTTCTGTTTCTGTATCTCTCGCGCCTATGAGGGCCTCTCTCTTCCTGTCCGAGAGCATCTCTATTTCCTTTTCCAAGTCAGAAATTTTGTTCTCGGACCTCGTATGTTTGTTCGATTCCAAAAAAGACTTGAATAGAGCCCTGATTTTAGGTACTGCTCCGATATCCCCTAGAAGCGAGTCGACCTCCTGTATGAGAGATTTTACTATGCCGAATTCGACAGTCGTCGCATTGTTCCCGGCACCGGCTCTCTCGCGAGAGAGCATTTTTTGCAGGCCCGCTATTTCCCCCTCTATGCGACCGATGGCGCGGGTAGTCTCATCATGGGATTCCCGTGCTTTTTTCAGTCGCGATTCTATGGAAATGAGTTCGCCTGATTTTATATCCTTGTGTTTCGAACCCTCGAGAATTTTTTTGGCTTCTGTTAATTCTTTTTCCAGTTTTTCCAGGTCTTTCTCGGGACCGGCGCTCTCGTGGGCAAAATTTTGTTCAGTGGTTTTCAAATAATCTCTTTCTCTCTTCAAGTATTCTCTGTATGAATTTTTGAGCTCTTTCCTGAGAGCGATGGTTTTTTCCACTCTTTCAATCTGCTTTTTCAAAAATTTTATATGAGGCGCTATTTCCTTGCGCAAAGACTCCACGTTTTTCATGTTCTGGCGCGTTTTTAGGAGCTTTCTCTCGCTTTCCTCTCTTTTATACTGGAAAATTTTGAGTCCGAGAGCGTCTTCTATCATTTCCCTCCTCTCGTGCGAGTTCGCGCTCAAAATTCTGTCCGCTTCACCCTGCGAAATTATATGATGACCCGATGACCCGATGTGCGCCCCAGCTAGGAGTTCAACGACATCTCGGAGTCTCACCTGCGAGCCGTTTACCAGATATTCCGACAGCGAATCCCTGTGAATGACGCGCTCCAGAGCCACTTCGTCAAAATCTATATTCAAAAGTTTTTTTGAATTGTCAAAGATGAGCTTGACTGACGCTCTGTTGCCCCTGGCCGATCCGGAGCCGCCGCTCCAAATGAGGTCTTCCGTGCGCTTGCCGCGCATGGATTTGATGGATTGCTCGCCCAAAACAAAACGGAACGCTTCCGCCACGTTGGATTTGCCGGAACCGTTCGGACCGACGATGGCCGTCACCTGCGCGTTGAAATCAAGGGCGGTTTTTTTGGCAAAAGACTTGAAACCGCAGAGTTCTAGGGATTTGAGATACATGAAAGCGGCATATTGCCTCCTATTTTAACACAAAATACAAAATTTTTTTGATTTATTCAGTCCATCCTTTTGCCGTGAGGGCGCGGAGAGCGGCGTTTTGTTCGGCTTCTTGTTTTGATTTGCCTTCGCCTGTGGCGACCTGCTCCCGGTTTATGTAGACGCCGACGGTGAATGATTTGTCGTGGTCCGGACCTGAATCTTTGATTAATTTATATGACGGGGTAACGCCGGTTTTTTCCTGGGCTTTTTCCTGAAACAGGCTCTTGGTGTCGGTCAAATTACCTTGGGCTATCATCTTGTCGGCAAAAATGAATATGCGCTTTTCTATGAATTTTCTGACGGCATCGTAGCCCTGGTCCAGATATGCGGCGCCCACAAACGCTTCAAACGTGTTGGCTAGGATAAATTGCCGCGCCCGACCGGTGTCTTTTGATTCGCCCTTTGAGAGAAGCAGGAAGTCGTTCATATCCAGGCTTGAAGCCACTTCGGACAGGGTAATGGAGTTCACCAGAGCCGAGCGGTATGTAGTGAGCTCGCCTTCCGGCTTTGCGGGATATTTTTTATACAAAAAGTCCGTCACCACCAGCTCCAGAACGGCATCGCCGAGAAATTCCAGACGCTCATTGTGCTCGAGCTTGGTGTTTTTGTTTTCGTTTATATACGAGCGGTGCGTAAAAGCCTGCTTTAGCAAAGCTTTGTCTTTGAATGTTACGCCTGCTTTTTCTTCAAATTTACTCCAGTTTATTTCCATTTATTTTTTCGGTATTAATTTTATGGCCTTTTCCATGATAGGCATCATGTCGGGATAGCAGTTGAGCTCGCCGAGCTCGCCTATTTTAAACCATTCTGCCTTGTCCAGCCCGCCGGACGGCCCCAGTTTGAGCGGTCCGTATTCCGCTTCCGCCAAGAAATACAAAACCTGCTTACGGATTTTTCCGTGTTCCGGGTGAGTAGCTATGTATTCGTTGCTTGCCACTTCTTTGAGAATTTTTATGTCTATGCCCATTTCTTCCTTTATGGCCTTCGCCGTGCCGGTTTTAGCATCTTCATCACCGGCTAATTTGCCTTTTGACAGAGTCCACCGACCGAATACGTCGTGAACCAACGCCAGATATATCTGGCCGTCATGCCGGGCAAAGACGATGGCGCCGCCGAGGCGTTGAATGGGCATCTTGTCGTAGGGCACGTTGAATTTGTCGTCTTTTTTCTTTGAAACGGCGTCTTTGCCCGGCTCGCCAAGCTCTTTGTAAACCGAGCCTAGCACGCCGTTTACGAATTTGCCGCTGTTCTCCCCGCCAAAGCTTTTGGCCAGTTCAATGGCCTCGTTTATGGCCACTTTTGCCGGCACTTCCTTCCTGTCCGCAAATAAAAGCTCGTACAGGCCTATACGCAGGATGTTTCTGTCAACGATGGAAATCTTGTCCAGAGGCCAGTCGGGAGCGGCCTTGGTTATAATCATGTCTATTTCCGGCCTTTTCTTCAAAACTCCGGCGCAGAGCTCCTGCATAAAGGACAAGTCAGTCTGACCGGGGGCAAATTCGGCGGCATCGCGGACGACGGCTGACGAGAGGATGCTGTCTGTCTGGTCGCGGAAGTCCCACTCAAAGAGCGACTGTAGGACTACCGACCTAGCTAGGTGCCTATTTGCCATATAAATGTGCTTTCTTTATTCCGCTTTAAACTGTCTATGCGACTATTGTATAAAGCCGAGAACCAAAATACAAGAGTGCAATTTTTCTCCATATCCATCATCGCGCCGTTCGCGCTTCTTTCATTTTCCTGGCTTTTTTATCAGCCTTTTTCTCCATATCTATCGCTACCAGGCCTTTATATTTGCCCGTGAGGGCGCTAGCGCGATGGCGCAGGTGGGTTACGCCTGTCTCTGTGTCGGTCGTCAGGGCGGGGTTCAAGAGAGCGTGATGAGAACGCCTGTTGTCTCTCGCCGACCGTGTCGCCCGCATTCGTACTACCATAGTGGGAACACTATAACAGAAGTCTGAAGAAAGGCAAGAAAATGAAAATGTGCATAAATTGCATCAACGTTGAAGATTGCGGCAGAAACTTTTTCTGTGAATCGGCGAGAGGCCGTGCTTGCGTATGAGTCTGAAATGCTCTTTTGTGCCATAACCTTTGTGCTTTTCAAAACCATAAAGAGGATACAGTTTTGCTTGTCTTGCCATGTGCCTGTCTCTCATTACTTTCGCCACAATAGAAGCGGCACTGATGATTGGAATCTTTTCATCGCCTTTTATAATCGTTTCCTGAAATAAAAACTTTTCCGGAGCCCGGAGAGCACCGTCCAGTTTTATGAGAGTTGACTCGGGCGCGAGCGCCAAGGTTTCCAGCGCTCGACTCAAAGCTTTTTTGATTGCGAAAGCCACGCCTATTTTATCAATTTCTGTCGCCGACACGGACGAAACGGCAAAATCCAGCTCGCCTCGCGCGCGAAAGCCGGAAATTTTAACAAACCATTCCTCGCGTTTCTTCGGCGAAAGTTTTTTTGAATCTTTTATGCCTTTAAAGCGGGAAAAATCGAATGTATACGACACCTTGCAGGCGCAGACAGTGAGAGGACCGGCTATGGGCCCTCTTCCTACTTCGTCTATCCCCACAAAGTGAGTAACCGTTTGCATGTCTTTATTATTTCATAAAAAGCCTGTACAAAGCTGGGCTTTTTTATTGTTATACTAATACCTGCTATGGCCCGATTCATCCACTTGCATACTCATTCGCACTACTCCTTGCTCGCCGCCCTGCCGAAAATTCCCGACCTGATAGAAGCGGCGAAAGCGGATGGCGCGCCGGCTTTGGCTCTCACGGACAACGGCAACCTCTACGGCGCCATAGAGTTTTACAAAGACTGTAAAAAAGCGGGCATAAAACCCATCATCGGCGCGGATTTTTATGTCGCCGCGCGCGCGAGAACCGACAAGCAATCGGGCATAGACTCGCGACGGACACGCCTGATTTTACTCGCCAAAAATCTGGCTGGCTATCATAACCTGATAAAACTCGTAACCGAAAGTTTTCTCACAGGTTTTTATTACAAACCGCGTATAGATCGCGAGCTCATAGAAAAATACCACGACGGTCTGATCGCCATTTCTTCCGCTTTTACAGGCGACCTCACCCTGGCCCTGCAAGGAAACGACATGGCCAAAGCTTGCGAAATCGCCGGCTGGTACAAGAATATTTTCGGCTCCGACTATTATTTGGAAATCACTCATCATCCGGATATAGAAGGCCATGAAACTCTCATGGAGAGAACAGAAGAGGTCGCGCGCCGGACGAATGTGCCCCTCTGCGCCGGCGGAAATGTCTATTATATAAGACCCGAAGATAAACCAGCCCAGCAGACACTCATGCTCGTCAATTCCAGTGGCGACGACAAAATCAGCGATGATGACACGGCAGATTTTTCTTTCATATCAAATGAAACAGCTCAAAACTATTTCCGCGACACACCCGAAGCAATCATCAACACGGAAAAAATCGCCGACAAATGCAATCTTTTACTTCCTCTCGGCAAATGGATTTTCCCGAAATATACGGTAACACCCGGCAAGAGTTACGATGAAGAATTACGCGAAATAGTTTTTGCCGGATTTGAAAAGCGAAAAATGGAAAAAACGAAAGAAGCGATTGATCGTGTTGAGTATGAATTGAAAGTTATAAAAGACAAAGGCTACGCTCCGTACTTTCTCATAGTCTCTGATCTCATGCGCTATGCCCATGAAAACGGCATTCTCACGACCATCAGAGGCTCGGTCGCCGGTTCTCTCGTCACTTATCTCGCGGGCGTCACGACTATAGACCCTCTGGAATACAAACTGCCTTTTGAACGATTTCTCAATCCCGAACGTCCGAGCGCCCCCGATATAGACATGGATTTTGCCGACGACAGGCG
This sequence comes from Patescibacteria group bacterium, assembly GCA_038064295.1. Classification (GTDB taxonomy): domain Bacteria; phylum Patescibacteriota; class Minisyncoccia; order Phycocordibacterales; family UBA6065; genus UBA6065. The sequence continues at coordinate 3,202 of JBBTTH010000011.1, read as the reverse complement.
TGATGAAATGATTGAATACACAAAGAAAAAATATGGCAGGGAAAATGTCGCCCAAATCAGCACTTTCGGCACCATGGCCGCGCGCGGTTCGGTGCGCGACGTCACTCGAGCTCTCGGTTTCCCTGTGGCGACTGGCGACAAATTGGCCAAACTCATTCCTATGGGCTCACAGGGTTTTCCCATGACCATCAACCGCGCTTTGGAATTGGTTCCGGAACTTAAAGCAATATACGACGGCGACGCGGATACCAAACGCATCGTGGATTTGGCCAAAAAAATAGAAGGCTGCGCTCGCCAGATTTCCACCCATGCCGCTGGTGTGGTCATCGCTCCGACAAATCTCACCGATTACACTCCCCTGCAATATGACCCCCGAGGAGAAAATAAAATCATCACTCAGTACGACATGTATTCCATCACGGACGAATACGGCGGCATCGGCCTGCTCAAATTTGACTTCCTCGGCATAAAAAATCTGGCTATTTTGGCGAGTGCCGTAAATCTGGTCAAAAAAATAGAAAATAAAACAGTAGATATAGAAAACATTCCCGTGGACGATAAGAAGACGTTTGAAATGCTCGCCCGAGGTGAAACCGAGGGTCTCTTCCAATTGAACGGCTCGGGCATGACAAAGCATTTGAAGGATTTGAAACCTTCAACGATACATGACATAAACGCCATGGTCGCTCTCTATCGTCCGGGGCCGATGGAATCTATACCGCAATATATTGAGAGAAAACATGATCCGAGCAAGGTGGAATTTTTGGATCCGCGCCTCACGGATATTTTGGATCGTTCATATGGCGTTCTCACATACCAAGACGACGTCATGATGATAGCCATAAAATTGGGTGGATATACCTGGCCGGAAGCCGACAAACTGCGCAAGGCTATGGGAAAGAAAATTCCGAAAGAAATGGAGGAGCAAAAAGAAAAACTGTTGGCCGGTCTAGTAAAAAACGGCATGACCCAAACCAAGGCCAAAAAAATGTGGTCACTCATAGAACCCTTCGCCGCTTACGGCTTCAACAAGGCTCACGCTGCCAGTTACGGTCGCGTCGCTTATCAGACGGCTTATATGAAGGCCAATTTTCCGGCTATTTATATGTCTGCCGTGCTCACGGCCGATTCGGGAGAAGTGGAAAAAATCGGTGAGATCATCACAGAATGTAAACGCATGGGCATCCCCGTCCTGCCACCGTCAGTAAATGAAAGTTTTGAAGGTTTTACAGTCATAAAAGGAGAAAGTGGCACGGCTCATACTAGAGGTGACAAAATCAGATTTGGTTTGAGTTCCATAAAAAATTTCGGCGAGGGTATTTCAAAAGCCATAATTGACGAGCGAAAAGTTCGCGGCAAATTTCGGTCGCTTTCGGATTTTCTCGGTCGCATAAAAGACAAAAATCTGAACAAAAAATCCCTGGAAGCTTTGATCAAGGCCGGCGCGCTGGACGAGTTTGCCGACAGGACGGCTATGTATGGAAACATTGAGCGATTATTGGAATACAACAAAGAAAAAGTAAGGAACGGCGGTAATCAAGATTCTCTATTTGCCGGCGTGGGAACAAATGGAGATGCAAATAGCAACGAAATAGAAGAGCTTCGTTTAGACACCGTCGCTCCCGTAACAGTCGCCGAAAAACTGCTATGGGAAAAGGAATTGCTCGGCCTCTACATTTCCGGCCATCCTCTGGACAAATATAAGAGCATTTTGGAAAAGAGGCCACTTGATATAGCAAAAGTGAAAACCAAAGCCAATCTGGAAATTTCTCTCGGTAAAACATTGTCGCAAGAAACTTTTGTTCTGGGCGGTATCATAGAAGAAGTCAGGCCTGTAACTACAAAAAAGAATGATTCCATGTGTTTTCTCCGTTTGGCTGATATGTCCGGCACCATAGAAGCTGTCGTTTTTCCCAGAACATACGCGCAATTCAAATCAGTTATTGTTCCCGAAAAGTGTATAGCCATAAAAGCCAAACTTTCGGAACGTAACGGCGAGATTTCCCTAGTCGCCGAGAGTTTTATGGCCTTGGCTTAAGAAATTCTAAAAATCTGTTAATATACTCTCATGTCTTCCTTAGAACAAATTCGTCATTCTCTCGCCCACTTGCTCGCCGCGGCGGTGGGAGAGCTGTATCCAGAAACGAAAAACACCATCGGACCGGCCGTAGACAACGGTTTTTATTATGACTTTGAATTTCCTTCAGGTGTTGTCATTTCCGAAAAAGAATTTCCAAAGATAGAAAAAACTATGAAGAAAATTCTCCCCACATGGAAGGATTTTGAAAAAATTTCCGTATCCGCCGCCGAGGCGAAAAAACATTTTGCGGATAATCCATACAAGCTTGAGCTCATAGCGGAGATTGAAAAGTTGGGTGGAGAAATAACTCTCTATAAATCCGGTAAATTTATGGACCTCTGCCGAGGCGGACATGCGGACGTAAAAGATATTGGAGCTGATGCTTGGAAACTTGAACGTGTCGCCGGAGCGTACTGGCGCGGAGAAGAGAAAAACAAGATGCTCACTCGCATATATGGGCTAGCTTTTGGCACAAAGGACGAGCTTGATACCTATATGATTCAAATGGAAGAGGCCAAGAAGCGCGACCACAAAAAAATCGGCCGCGAACTCGGACTTTTTGTTTTTTCAGAGCTTGTCGGTTCAGGACTTCCACTCTGGACACCGAGAGGCACTCTGGTACGCGACATTCTGGACGCTTATGTTTGGGAATTACGCGAAGCCAAAGGATACATGCGCGTCACTGTTCCCCATATCACAAAGAAAGACTTGTACGAAAAATCCGGCCATTGGGCAAAATTCAAAGACGAGCTTTTCAAAATAGAAACGCGCGAGGGACACACTTTTGCCATGAAGCCTATGAACTGTCCGCACCATACCCAGATATACGATGCGGAACCGCGCAGTTATCGGGACATGCCCCAGAGATACGCGGAAACAACCATGGTCTATCGTGACGAGCAATCAGGCGAGCTCTCTGGACTCTCTCGCGTCCGCTCCATCACCCAGGACGATGCGCATGTTTTCTGTCGAGAAAATCAAATTGAAGAAGAAATGTTCGCTGTCTGGGATATCATAGACAAATTTTATGGCACATTCGGTTTTGGTTTAAAGGTACGTTTGTCTCTCCATGATCCAGAACATTTTGAACGGTATTTGGGCAATAAAGACATTTGGGAAAAA
>JBBTTH010000010.1:0-9960 GCA_038064295.1 Patescibacteria group bacterium | reverse complement strand
AAAACGCATTCATATTGAGGTGGCGGAACTCCGAAATATTTCTCCCGGCGACAATGAGGCGGAGCGGTTTGTCGCCATGTCTCCGAGGGACCGCTTGGTTTTTGTAGCCAGTATGGCAGAAAAAAAAGACAGGACAGCCGCCGAAATGTTCTTGAAGGCTCTGATAGCGGAGCTACATGAAAAAAAATTGGAAACGCGGGCAAAATCCATAAGAGAAATAGTGTCGCTGGCAAAATACGTCAAAGACCGTTCGCCTTCCCTCAAACTCATTTTAGAGCGGGTCGCTCTGCTCGATTTGTGATATATTACGAATATATAAATGTATGCAGTATAATTTCATCAAACTGAAGACCGAGCTCTCGGCGACCGAGAGCTGGCTTCAGAGGGAACTGGGAGCAATCTGGACAAACAGGGCCAGTCCGGCCATTTTGGACAGCGTGCGCGTGGAAGCCTATGGCTCGGATATGCCCATTTCGGGTGTCGCCAGCATGACAAATGAGGATTCCCGAACTATCCGCATCACTCCGTGGGACCATAATCTGGTGAAATCCATAGAGAAGTCCATAATAGTGGCGAATTTGGGAGTATCCGTGGCCGTGGATGACAGAGGCATCCGGGTTTCATTTCCGGAATTGACCGGCGACCGACGGAAAGAAATCGTCAAAATGGCGCGGGAGAAATTAGAACAGGCCCGCATCCAGACGCGCAAATACAGGGATGAGGTGATGGGCGACATAGACAAGCGGGAGAAAGAAGGCGGTATGGGCGAGGACGACAAATTTCGGTTCAAGACGGAGAGCCAAAAACTGATAGACGAGTCTTCAAAGAAATTGGAAGGAATGATGGCCAAAAAAGAGAAAGAGATTTTGAGCTAGATTTATCCGTATTTGATTTATAAGTTTTTTTGCATTATCTGTGACTATCATATTATTTTTAATCGTCCTGGCGGTCTTGATTCTCGTTCACGAATTCGGTCATTTTTACGCCGCCAAAAAGTGCGGGGTACGGGTGGATGAATTCGGTCTCGGTTTTCCGCCGAAAATTTGGAGCTGGAAGAGAGGAGAGACGGTTTATTCTCTGAACGCCGTTCCTTTCGGCGGATTTGTAAAAATATTCGGGGAGAATCCGGATAGCGAATCTATTTCCGGTCCGGATAGAGCCAGAAGTTTTGTCAATAAGCCGCGGTGGAAGCAAGCCGTCATCCTCTCCGCCGGCGTCGTTATGAATATTTTGTTCGCCTGGATTTTGTTCGGAATCGCTTTCGCGTCGGGTATGACGACCGCCGTGTCGGAGAATAATTCAAAATACATTACGGACAGCCACGTCATCGTCGTGGACATCCTGCCGAATTCTCCGGCCGGGAGAGCGGGACTCTTCTCGGGAGATGAAATACTCTCTATCAAAACCTCTGAATCTGTAATCGTGGCGGGAGATATTGTCTCTGTCCAAGACACAATAAAAAATTCAAACGGCAAAAAAATCACGCTTGAAATACAGCATTTGGCTGGCAAAAAAATTGTTGAAGTTACGCCAGAGAGAGGAGTGCTCGGAGAAAATTACGCCATAGGCATTTCCATGGACTTGGTCGGCAAAGTGAAATTGCCCGTCTATCTGGCTTTCTGGGAAGGAGCGAAACTGACCGTCTACATGCTCAAAAATATAGTCGTTGGAATTTATATGCTCATTTATAATGCCGCTATAGGGCAGGGCGATATATCTCAAATTTCCGGTCCTATAGGCATCGCCCGGCTGGTGGGAGATGCTGGCAGACTTGGTTTTGTTTATCTCCTGTCATTTACGGCATTCATATCTCTCAATCTCGCTGTCCTCAATCTCATTCCTTTTCCGGCCCTGGACGGCGGTCGCATCCTGTTCGTGGGAATTGAAGCCATACGCCGCAAAATGATTTCCCCGAGAGTGGCCAACACCGTAAACGCCGTCGGTTTCGGTATTCTCATATTATTTATGCTTTTTGTGACGTATAGAGATGTAGTGAAGTTGTTTTAGGAAAATACATAAAAAAGTGGGGCGGATATAGTTCGAGCAGCACAGGAATGGGGGCGAGACTCTGGGAGCGGGTCCCGTTCCGAGCAGCGCAGAACTTATATCCGTCCCACTTTTTTATTCTATACATTCCATACAAAAAAGCTGCGTCATATTTAGACGCGGCTTTGAAAAATCTTTCCGCTGCGGGGTCAATTTCAAGCCGGTGTTTCGTCTCGGAGCAGGAAATTGATTTTCACGTATGCACTCATAAGCAGAAAATAAGAACAGGAAGCGAAAAAGACGAGAGCAAACTGAAACAAACCGAGGGACAATTTGAAAAAAGCAATACAAACCAAAAGAAAACAAATAAGACCTGCCCCGCCGATTTGTATAATTTTGCGAGCTTCCACTGGCCGAGTGTACTTGTATTCGTGGTACCTACGAACTGTGAGAAATGGGTAAAGAAAAAGAACAATGACCGATATAAACTTGTCCATAAGTTTAGAGAGTTAGATGTTGAGGTTGAAGGAATCCGATGTATTTCTACCAAGTAATGTTATTTCTGTCAATCCCATTACAAAACGCTTTAAATAGGCTACTATTGGCCCATTAGAGGCTAATTGTTTTTCCATGCTACAGAGCCGATTATTTACAAAGACCAGGAAGGAAGCGCCGAGAGACGAAGTCGCCAAAAACGCCCAACTGCTCATTCGCGCCGGATATATTCACAAGGAAATGGCCGGCGTTTACTCGTATCTGCCTCTCGGTTTGCGGGTAATGAACAAAATAATCCAAATCATCCGCGAAGAAATGGATGCCATAGGTGGGGAAGAAGTGGTTCTAACGGCCCTGCAAGACAGAAAAGTCTGGGAAACAACGAATAGATGGTCGGATGATGTCGTTTCCAGTTGGTTCAAGACAAAATTGAAAAATGGCAGCGAGGTCGGTCTGAGCTTTACGCACGAAGAACCTCTGACGTCCCTCATGCGCGATTATATCCATTCCTACCGCGACCTGCCCCGCTATGTCTATCAATTCCAGACGAAATTCAGAAACGAGGAGAGAGCCAAATCAGGCATCATGCGCGGCAGGGAATTCCTGATGAAAGATTTGTATTCTTTTTCAAGGGACGAGAGAGACCACGACAGGTTTTACGAGAAGGCCAAGGAAGCCTACATGAAAGTATGGAAACGCTTAGGACTCGGCGAGACAACCTATGTCACATTCGCTTCCGGCGGCAGTTTTTCAAAATACTCCCACGAATTCCAGACGGAGAGCGACACGGGCGAAGACATCATATATGTGGATGAGAAAAAGAAAATCGCCGTCAACAAGGAAGTTTTGACGGACGATGTTTTAAAAGACCTTGGTTTGAACCGCAAAAATCTGATTGAAAAGAAAGCGGTGGAAGTGGGAAACATCTTTAATCTCGGCACGCGCTTTTCGGACGCCTTTGAACTGACGTATGTGGACGAATCGGGGAATAAAAAACCGGTTATCATGGGCTCTTACGGCATTGGTCCGGGCAGAGTGATGGGTACCATAGTTGAAACGCTTTCTGACGAGAACGGCATCATCTGGCCGGAATCGGTAGCGCCTTTCAAAGTTCACCTGATTTTGGTTTCCGGCAAGGACGGCGCGGTGGCGCGGAAAGAAGCGGACGAACTATATGAATTGCTCGAGCGGGAAGAAATCGAGACGCTATACGACGACAGAGAGGCCCGCGCCGGAGAAAAATTCGCCGACGCGGACCTCATAGGCATTCCATGGAGGATTGTAGTGTCGGAGAAAACCGTATCTCTAGGCATCCATGAGTTAAAGAATCGAAAGACCGGAAAGACGGAACACCTTGCGGAAAAAGAACTCATAGCTAAACTGAAACGATAACGTTTTCGACATTCTTATGCTTAAAAAAATGCTTCAAAAGCTCTATACCGCCTTTTCTCACGACATAGGCATTGACTTGGGCACGGCAAATACATTGGTATATGTCAAAGGACAGGGCATAGTCATAAACGAGCCTTCCGTCGTGGCCGTCAATCAAAAAACCGGCAGAGTGGTGGCGGTCGGCGTCCAGGCAAAGGAAATGCTGGGCCGCACTCCCGCCCATATCACCGCGGTCAAGCCCCTGGTTGACGGCGTCATCTCCGACTTTGAGGTAGCCGAGGAGATGATCGTCTATCTCATAAACAAAGCCCAGAGAGAATCAAAGAAATTTTTTGGGCCACGAGTGCTGGTCGGCATTCCCAGCGGAGTGACAAATGTGGAAGCCAGAGCGGTCCGAGACGCCACAAAAAACGCCGGGGCGAGGGAAGTGCATATCGTGGAACAGCCCATGGCCGCGGCCATAGGCGTGAGACTGCCGATTCACGAGCCGGCGGGCAACATGGTCATAGACATAGGCGGCGGGACGACGGACATCGCCGTCATATCGCTCGGCGGCATAGTGCGTTCAAAGTCCCTAAAAATCGCCGGCGACAAGATGAACAACGATATTATTTCATACATCAGAAACGAGTTTAAAATTCTCATAGGCGAGAAGACGGCCGAAGACGTGAAAATTGCCATAGGCGTGGTCATACCCGGGTCGACTCCCCATGAAGCGCCTATCCGCGGGCGGGATTTGGTCACGGGCCTGCCGCGGGAAGTGGCGCTGACCGATGCCGACATCCGCGAAGCCATATCCCAGTCAATAGATAATCTCATCGATTCCGTAAAAGAAGTGCTGGAGACGACGCCGCCGGAAATTTTGGCCGATGTCATGCAGAGAGGCATTTTTCTCGTCGGCGGTGGAGCCATGATCCGCGGTCTGGATTCGCTCATAGAAGAAGCGGTAAAGATTCCGGTTCATATAGTCGACGACCCATTGACGGCGGTGGCCCGCGGCACAGGCGTCATACTGGAGGACCTGGACCTCTATCAGGACGTCTTGATGCAAAACGAAGATGATTTACCTAAAGCGCAGTAACACCGCCCTGAAAAAAAGCCGGAAAGTGACAGCGATTGTCGTTTTCTTTTTGATTGTTCTCTATGCCGTTCATTTTTTCTTTCCGCGGTTTTATCCGTCTATTTTCTATCCTCTGGCGGGATTCGCCTGGACGGCCGAAAAATCTGTCGTCGGATGGTTTTCCCGCGCCGGAAATACCATCAAATCGAAATCCAATCTGACGCTGGAAAACGAGAGACTGACGGCGGAAATTCGTTCCAATGAAATATCCCTTCTGCTCCTCGAATCGCTCCGGCGCGAAAACGAGGAATTAAAAGCCGCACTGGGAAGGAAACCGGAGGGTGATGTGATTTTGGCGGTGGTACTGGTCCGCCCTCCGGTATCGCCATACGATACCATTATCATAGACAGGGGAACGAGAGACGGGTTGGAAGCGGGAAACATGGTATACGCTCTCGGCGACGCCCTCATAGGCGAAGTGACGGAGGTTTACGCCGGCAAATCAAAAGTGGCCTTTTTTTCCACACCCGGCAAAAAAACAAATATAGCATTTGACGATTCAAGCACCCGGGCGGAAGCCACAGGCAGAGGCGGAGGAAATTTTTCGGCAGTCGCTCCGGCAAATTCCGGAATAAAGGAGGGTGATACCGTCATATTTCCCGATATAGAGCCTCATGTCTTCGGCATCGTCGGAAAAGTAGTCGTCGATTCGGCCGATTCGTTTTCAAACATTTTTTTCCGGTCGCCGGCCAATATCCACGACATCCGATTCGTAGAGGTAAGAATATCACCATGAGAATCGCCGGAAACATCGGCATCGCGGTTTCAATTCTCTATCTGCCATGGTGGTTTTCGGTCATATTCATAATCGGCGCCTGTTTTTCTGTTCCGAAATTTTACGAGGCTGTGGTTTACGGCATTTTGATTGACGCTCTCTATGGCACAAAATTCGGTTTATACGGATTTTCCTATGTCTTTACCGGTGTTTTCATCATTATTTTTTTGGTTTTATCCGTCGTCCGACGGAGACTCTCGTGGTAACATGAAGGCGTGAATTTATTCCACAGACGCAAATCGATTATCCACCGCGAAATTGACCCTGACGAGATATTTCTGGATTCGGAAAACATGCCCGGATTTGACGTGTACCAATTCGAGGGTCGCATAGAAAAACCAATATCGGTCGCGTCCATCATCATCCTCTCCGTGTCCTGCCTTTTGCTTGTATTGGTTTTACTCGGCAAAGCCTGGGCTCTGCAAGTAAAAGACGGAAAAAAATACAGCGCCATGAGCGAAAACAACGCCATCAATGAAACAATTATTTTTCCCGAGCGAGGAGCCATATACGACAGAAATGGCATAAAGCTGGCTTGGAACAAAATCGCCTCGGATGGGAACGCCTTTTCAACCAGACTGTATGCGGAAAGAGACGGCCTTGCCCATGTGCTCGGTTATTTGAAATACCCGTCAAAGGACAAGCGCGGATTTTATTACCGCGAAGATTTCGAGGGTATGGCGGGCATAGAAAAAGCCTATGATGAAAAATTGCGCGGCGGGCGGGGACTCAAAATCGTGGAGAGAGACGCTCTGGGAAATGTCAAATCCGAATCAATCATCCGCAAGAGCGTCGACGGTGAAAATATCACTCTCTCCTTAGATTATCCGGTGTCAGCCAAATTTTTCGGATATATAAAAGAATTGGCGGAGAGAATCGGTTTTGTCGGCGGCGCCGGGGCCATCCTGGACGCGAGAACGGGGGAAATCATCGCTCTCACGAGCTTTCCCGAATACGATAGCCAGACAATGTCCGACGGTATTGATGTCGGAGCCATAGAGAAATTTCTGGCCGATAATAAAAAGCCTTTTTTGAACCGCATAATTTCGGGACTCTATACGCCGGGCTCCATCATAAAACCTTACATCGCCGTCGCGGCTCTGGAAGAGAAAATCATAAGTCCGGAAAAGGAAATTACAAGCACCGGGTCCATAAGCATTCCCAATCCTTATGACCCGGAGAAAAAAAGTGTCTTTATGGACTGGAAGGCGCACGGCCCGGTTGATATGAAAAAGGCCTTGGCGGTCTCTTCAAATGTCTATTTTTACGAGATAGGTGGAGGATTTGAAGGCCAGGCGGGGCTTGGCATAGAGAAACTGAAGCGGTATTTTTCTCTCTTCGGTTTCGGTAAAAATTCGGCGGAAGGATTCTTCCTCGGACCGGCTGGCGCCATTCCGTCTCCCGCATGGAAGGAAAAAACTTTTCCGGGCGACCCCTGGAGAATCGGCGACACATATTTCACTTCTATAGGCCAGTACGGCTTTCAAGTGACGCCTCTCCAGATACTACGGGCCGTAGGAACCGTAGCAAACGGCGGACTGCTCCTCTATCCAAGCATTTTGAAAATATCGGGCGAAAACGGCGTCATGGCGGAGAAAATACCGGTTGACCCGGCGTATTTGAAAGTTGTGAGAGATGGTATGAGAGAGGGAGTTTTGACAGGTACGGCCAGTGGTCTCAATGTACCGTTTGTGGAAGTGGGAGCCAAGACAGGCACGGCGGAACTCGGCATCGCAAAAGCCTACGTCAATTCGTGGGTGACCGGCTTCTTTCCCTATGAAAATCCAAAGTACGCTTTCGTCGTTGTGATGGAACATGGACCGAGAGCAAATGTTTACGGCGCCGTTTTTGTCATGCGAGAGCTTTTGGACTGGATGCGTCTATATGCGCCGGAGTATTTGAAGTAAGACAAAAAGCGAAAGGAAGTCTGCGAGCGAAGACTTTCGGAGGACGCGAAGGCGTCCGAGAATGAGACGGCTCGCCAGCAGGCGAGAACGTCGTGCTGAGCGAGCAGACTTCCTTTCGCTTTTTTGCCGTTTTTAAATATTTGCATTTTCTAAAATCCGTGATATACTGAATCATATAATAAATAATCATACTATGATGATGGATACAACCAAATACCTCACCGGCGAGAAATTCAAGGAACTGGAAAGAGAACTGCAAATTTTGAAGACAGTAAAGAGAAAAGAAGTGGCGACAAATTTGGAATACGCCAGGTCCCTCGGCGACCTCTCCGAAAATGCTGAATATCAGGAGGCGCGCGAATTGCAAGCGACCATAGAGGACCGCATTTCTACCATTGAAAACACTCTGAAAACCGCCGAAATCGTCCACGAAACTCACGGCGAACATGTCTCCATAGGTTCAATCGTCACTGTTGAAAAATCTGGAGCAAAAGACACTCAAAAATTCAAAATAGTCGGCTCCGACGAAGTCAATACGGCAGAGGGTAAAATTTCCAACATGTCTCCCATAGGCGCGGGTATGCTCGGCAAAAAGAGAGGCGAGACCGTCACGGTCAGAACCCCAAAAGGCGCCATCGCTTACAAAATAGTGTCTGTGGAATAAACCGCATTTTTTTACTTTATTCTGAGATTCGGTTATCCTTTACCTGATATTATCACCATGTCACTACTTGAAGAAATACGAGAAACGAGACTTTCTAAGATAAAAATCTTAGAGGAAGCGGGTATGGACGCCTATCCGGCCAAGGTGCCGCGCGACATGTGCCTCTCGGATGCACGCCAGAGTTTCGCCGAATATTCAAAGAAAAATAAAACCATATCGGTCGTCGGGCGCGTCATAGCTATACGCGGACAAGGAGCGATTCTCTTTGTCGTCCTGGACGACGGCAAAGACAGGCTCCAGGCCGTTTTCAAGAGAGACGCTATGGACCCGAAACTTTTCAAGCTTTTCACTGACACGGCAGATATAGGCGATTTCGTGAGTCTTACCGGGAATTTTTTTACCACAGAGAAAGGCGAGGAGAGCATTTTGATTTCCTCGTGGACTATGGCTTCAAAATCTCTCCTGCCTCTGCCTGAAAAATGGCACGGTATCACAGACGGAGACGAGAGGTACCGCAAGAGATATTTGGATATGCTCATGACCCCTGAGCTCCGCGACATATTCAAAAAGAAAGCAAAATTCTGGGATGTCACGCGCGATTTTTTAAAGAAGGAAGGATTTTTGGAGGTTGAAACACCCACCTTGGAACTGGCCGTAGGCGGGGCGGAAGCTCAGCCTTTCAAAACTCATCACAATGATTTTGATATGGACGTCTATCTGCGCATATCGGTCGGCGAACTCTGGCAGAAGAGGCTCCTCTCCGGCGGCTTTCAGAAAACGTTTGAAATCGGGCGGTGTTACAGGAATGAAGGCTCCAGTCAGGAGCATTTGCAGGAGTTTACGAACATGGAATTTTACTGGGCATACGCGGACTATCGCGACGGCATGAAACTGGTAAGAGAGCTTTACAGGACGATAGCAAGAGAAGTTTTCGGCAAAACCAAATTCAGCACCCGCGGTCATACGTTTGACCTGGCGGAAGAATGGAAAGAAATCAAATACGCCGAAGAAGTAAAAAAACAAACCGGCCTGGACATTGAAAAGGCGAAAGACGGGGAAATAAAGAAAAAACTGGATTCTCTGAAAGTTAAATATGAAGGTCAAAACCGCGAGCGGCTTATGGACGCCTTGTGGAAACACTGCCGCAAAAACATCTCTGGCCCTGCTTTCCTCATAGACCATCCTCTGCTCGTGGCCCCTCTGGCGAAATCCGTTCGGGGCAGAGACGTAGTGGAGATGTTTCAGCCCATAATAGCCGGCAGTGAGGCAGGCAGAGGGTATTCCGAACTGAACGACCCGGTGGACCAACGCAGGCGCTTTGAAGCACAACAGAAACTGACCGATGCCGGAGACAAGGAAGCCATGATGGCCGATTACGAATTCGTGGAGATGCTGGAGCACGGAATGCCGCCAGCCTGCGGTTTCGGCTTCGGCGAACGTTTGTTTGCCTTTCTCATAAATAAACCCTTGCGGGAAGTGCAGACTTTTCCCTTGATGAGACCGAAAAAGACGGAATAGACGGTAAAAGCGGAAATATAAGTTATAAAAAGTAGCGAAAAGAGGAACGTGCCGTTCTCGAACAGTCCTCGGGTCGGATTTGTCAAGGACGGACCATTGACAA
>JBBTTH010000009.1:0-13663 GCA_038064295.1 Patescibacteria group bacterium | reverse complement strand
GTCGCCGAGCGAAGCGAGGCGAACCAAAACTCTTTGACTTTTCCTTTCTGGTGCGGGCGCCGAGAATCGAACTCGGACCTCGAACTTGGAAGGTTCATATTCTACCATTAAACCACGCCCGCAACAAAGCGATAGTACCAAAAAACGTGGCTCGGAGCAATTTTTAGACAATTTCAGTTACGTATTTTTCTACAGTTTTTTCGAAATTTTCACCAGAACGTCAAAATTGTCCCTTGCCCTGAAAGTATTTTTTCTCTCAAATCCGCACCTCGCGCATTTGTGGATAATCATAAAATCTTTTCCTCTCTTTTCGCTTTGGGTAGGCTTCATCATTCCGCCACACTCCGCCAGCCTGTCGCCTGGATTTTTGTCTACATGTTTTGACCACAGACACGCCGGACAATGATTTGTGTAGCCGGTGCCCACGACTTCCCTGCCACAATGCTCGCAGACAAAATTTTCTATTGTCCTCGTGAATTTTTTAGCCATTTTTCGCTAGTTCTATTATCGCCGGCACGTTATATCTGCTTTTTCTATCTGTCGGGGCGCCGGGATTCGAACCCGGAGTCACTTGATCCCAAGTCAAGCATGTTAGCCGTTACACCACGCCCCGAAATACCGGCTTGCTACTTTTAGACTTTCACATACTAGCACAAAATGATATTTTCCAAGAGTTTTACTCTCGCTTTTCGCAATTTCATATTCATATAGACACATGCGACATCAAATTGCCACTCCCCTACACCGCGCTCGTTTGTGTATAGTTCTATGGTCCTGGCCAGCTTTTTCTGTTTTCGCGCGTGCATTTGGTCTTCCGGCCTTATCGCGAGGTTTTGAGAAAAGTTTTCACACGAAACACTTTTGACTTCTATGAAATGAAAAACCCCTCGTTTGCGAGCGATAACATCAATTTCTCCCCATTTTCTGGTGTAATTTCTCTCCAAAATATCAAAACCATTTTTGAGCAGATATTTACAGGCAATTGATTCTCCCACTTTTCCTTTCTTCTGCGTCTCCGAAGAAAATTTTTTCATGCCGGAAGTCTATCAGAGAAAAATAAAGAAAATCTAAAGAAAAAATAAATTCGGTAAAAAATACAGGTGATATTTGATCTGTAACGCCAGACAACAATCATATTAATTTCACGTGAAACTATAAAAATATGTTACATATGTAACATATTTCCCTGTTTTTGAATTATAAATATAAAAATGTCAATAAACGGCCTCATTGAGGGCTCAAAAGGACAAAAATCAGCTTACAAAGACCGGAAAATAGGTCTGTCTTTTAAACACTATCCACAAAGTTATCCACAGTTTTCCAAAAAACCTTTATTTAAAGTCATTTGTTGAAAATATGATTTACAAGAGTGAGTGAACAAACGTTTCACCAAAAAAATGTCCTTGAGATTTTGATGTGACCTTTATGTTTGTATTTTTTGTGCGGGTACCGGGAATCGGACCCGGATCTGATCGTTGGCAACGACCTGTTCTACCACTAAACTATACCCGCATCTTATTAAATATAACACGTAGGTACAATTAACAAAAAGCTCTTCGGAGAAAAATTGTGTGCTCCCGCCAAGAATCGAACTTGGAACGACGGTTTCGAAGACCGGTATGATATCCGTTTCACCACGGGAGCGATGAATCAATCATACCCAATTTCGCACAAAAATCAAAAAATGTAGTAAAATGAACGTCAAACTAAATCAAACGGGAAACTCATGAAAAACAAGGATTGGAACATACCACTGGAGGTTTCACGCGTAACAGAAAGCCTGGAAAAGGTCGGTTTTAAGGCTTTTATTGTCGGCGGCTGTGTCCGCGACCTTCTCCTTGGCAGAGAACCGCGGGATTGGGACGTGACGACAGACGCTACTCCGGAAGAGATTATAAAAACATTTCCTCATACTTTTTATACTAATAAATATGGGACTGTCGGCGTCGTAAACGACGAAACGACGGACGAGAGACTAAAGATAGTGGAAGTTACGCCTTTCCGATTGGAATCGGAATATTCCGATAAAAGACGTCCTGATTCCGTGTCCTTTAGCAAAAATATAGAGGACGACCTCAAACGTCGCGATTTTACCATAAATGCCATAGCGCTCGAGATGAAAAGAGATAAAGATGGTTTCACGGGAAACGTCATAGACTTCTTTGATGGCCAGATAGACCTCAAAAATGGCCTTATTAGAACCGTAGGGGACGCCCATGAGCGTCTTTCCGAAGACACTCTGCGAATTATACGTGCCGTGCGTATATCAGCCGAATTGGGCTTTGCCATTGAAAAAGGAACTCTGGAAGCCTTAAAAACTCACGCCCTGCTATTGAAGCACATAGCAAAAGAGCGTATTCGCGATGAATTTATTCGTATTCTCATGTCAAATGAACCTATGAATGCGCTCATATTGTGCCGAGAATTGGGCGTTTTGCCTTTTATAGCTCCAGAATTGGAGGAGGGAATAGGCATAGAACAGAACAAGGCGCATGCTTATAATGTTTGGGAACATCTGCTTCACACTGTGCAACATTCCGCAGACAAAAAATATCCTCTGGAAATACGTTTGGCGGCTCTGTTTCACGACATAGGCAAGCCGAAAACGCGCAGGTTTTCACGTGAAACAAATCAATACACGTTTTACGGCCACGAAGTAGTGGGTGCCAGAATAACCGAAAAGGTGTTGAAAAACCTGGCTTTTCCGGCAAAAACCACAGAAAATGTCGTGAAACTGGTGCGTTGGCACATGTTTTTTTCAGATACCGAACAAATTACGCTCTCGGCAGTCCGCCGTATGGTGGCAAATGTCGGTAAAGACCTGATTTGGAATCTCATGGACGTGCGTATTTGCGACAGAATAGGCATGGGCAGACCCAAAGAGAACCCTTACAGGCTCCGCAAATATAAAGCCATGGTAGAGGAGGCTTTGCGCGACCCGGTGTCCGTCGGCATGTTAAAAATTGACGGTGGAAAGATTATAGAAATCGCGAAATTAGAGCCCGGACCAAAAATCGGTTTTATTCTGCATGCGTTGCTTGAGGAAGTTTTGGAAGACCCAAAACTGAATACCGCGGAATACCTAGAAGGGAGAGCGGGGGAACTTTCAAAGCTTCCCGACACGGATCTGAAAAAACTCTGGGCTATTGGAAAAGAGAAAAAACGGCAGGTAGAAGAGGCGGAATTGGAAAAGATTAGAGGCAAGCATTACGTGAAATAAGCCTGAACAGAGCCGTAAGCATCAGATTTATCCTCGTACTTAAACAAAAAACGGCCTGGGCAGAATCTGCGCAGACCGTTCGTAAAGAGAGGTCTGAGGCGAACATAGAGCGTCCTCCAACAATTGAGGACGCGAATAAAAAATTATTAATACGTCTGTTGATGGAGCGTTTTCTACGTTCTCCGCAAACTTCTTTACAATGTGAGCCGAAGCTCGAGAGGGGATAGAGTATCCCAAAGACCAAACCTTTTGAGTCCCACCAAATTGTTTAAAGAGCTTGCGGACCGTCGCCGGCAACAAAACCGCGCCGTAGTCCGTGAGACTATTGTATCACGCTAAAGGACATGTAAAGGACATGTCTGTGGATAAGTGTCCTTTATAGACGAATGTTGCAGAAATGCTGAAAAAAGGCTCTACAGAGCTATATCTAGAGAGATAGGGCAATGGTCCGACCCCATCACTTCAGGATGAATATCTGCGGACTTTACTTTTTTCACGAAATCTTTTGAAATTAAAAAATAATCTATTCTCCAACCGATGTTTCTCTCGCGGGCGTTTGAAAAGTGAGACCACCATGTATAGTATCCGTTTCCTTTGTGAAAAATCCTGAATGTATCGACAAATCCAGATTCAATAAATTTTTCGAAGCCTTCGCGTTCTTCTCTTGTAAAACCCTTGAGACCTTCGTTTTCTTCCGGCCTGGCGAGGTCGTCCGGGGTGTGGGCCACATTTAGGTCGCCGCAGAAAATGACTGGTTTTTTCTTTTGGAGTTCCTTGCAATAGGCGAGAAAGGCCGGGTCCCAATGTTTGTGGCGCAGGGGAATGCGGGAGAGGTCGTCTTTCGCGTTGGGCGTATAGACTGTAACCACGTAAAAACCGCCAAATTCAGCGGCTATAACACGCCCCTCCGTCCTTGGGTCACCATGTGAATCAGCCACCAAACCGAATTTCTGGCATATATCTTCGGGCAGACCGTTTGTGACCGAGATTGGTTTTACTTTTGTAAAAATAGCCGTGCCGGAATATCCTTTTTTCTCTGCCGAGTTCCAGTATTCTTCGTAGCCGGGCAAATCTATCACGGCCTGCCTCCGTTCCGCTTTGGTTTCCTGCAGGCACAGAATATCCGGCCTGAATTTTTCCACAAAAGGCAAAAAATGGCCTTTCTTCAGAACCGCCCGGATGCCGTTCACGTTCCAGGAGATGATTCTCATACGGCCATAATAACAAAAAGGCCTGCCGCGCAACAGGCCTTGTTTATTTTCGCGTTCGCGCAAAAAACGCGAGGGAGAGGAACGTTCCTTCCCGGAATACTACGAGCAGTTTGTCTTTGAAGGAGAATTTGGACTTCCCGACGACAAAGTGGGCCCTGCTCGAGGAGAAATCATGGGACATCGATACGCGCCTAGCGTATAATCCGATGTTTTCCATCAGACTCTCCAGCCGGGAGAGAAGCACTTCCATCTCTTGAGGCATGGTCTCGCCCTTTGTATGAGCGATGATGACCAAGTCCGGTCCGCGCGATGCCTCCAGCATCAGGCTCCCTAGCATCTGGGGGTCAACTTCGGTCTTGTTCTCATCGTCCGCCAAACTGATGGAACAGTCCACGATCCCGAGCTTTTTGACGAGATCGATGACGACTAATTGTTTTTCCGCCATAGCCGCCGAGCCTTGCTGGTCCTGTAGGAATGAAAGCATGGCCCTCACCTCCTTTCTGGCTATATAGTAGACCCTGTACAATCCGTGTCAAGCTACTACTTTTCTTATTTTTTCCTGTTATGAAACTGTCTATGCACGTTGCGCAAGTGTTTGTCGGTGACGTGAGTATAAATCTGAGTAGTGCCTATATTGGCGTGGCCGAGCAGAGCCTGAACGGAACGCAAATCGGCGCCGTTTGACAAGAGGTCGGTGGCGAAAGAGTGGCGGATGGTATGAGGTGTGATGCATTTTGATATGATGCCGGCTTTTGTCGCATAATGTTTCACGATTCTTTCAATCGAGCGCGTAGTGAGAGGCAGAGATTGACTACCGTGCTTTTTCTCCGCCGAAATTTTGACAAAGAGCGCGTCGTCCATGTCGTCGCGCTTGGCCAGATATTTTTTGACGGCGGATTTTGCCTCTTCCGAGAGAAAAACCACGCGCACTTTGTCGCCTTTGCCACGAATGGAAACTTCATCAGTCGACAAATCTATCTCACGGGGCAGAGAACAGAGTTCTGAGACACGCAGGCCGGTGGAGAAAAGCATGGACAATATAGCCTTGTCGCGCAGGCTTTTGAGGTCATCGCTATCCGGCGCCTCAAGCAGGCGATGGAGCTCCTCGTTTGTCATGAATTCAACTTGTCTTTCTCCGACTTTTGCCAGCTCTATCCTCTCCGGCGGCATGGTTTTGACCCCCTGTCGCGTTAGATATTTCAAAAAAGCGCGCAGGGCGATCAGATAATAATTCTGGGTCTTTTTTTTGAGGGTTTCGCCGGTAGCCCGATTGTTTCCCGTGGACTGGCGATTGAGCCACAATCTGAAATCGCGCACGGATGCATCAGTAATCGCTCCCGGGTCGTCTTTTTTTAAAAACGACAGAAAGCGCGCGAGATACCGGTCGTAATTCCTGACCGTATTTAGACTGCGACCTTTTTCAATTTCCGTATATTCCAGAAACTGCTGTTTGAGCGTTTTGAGAGATGCCATAAGGATAGTAATGTCGCACAATATTATAACAAATCTTGCAATTTCTTTTTATGTGTGCTATCCTTGTCAGACCATGCTTTCAGTCACAAAGAAAACAAAGGTTATAAAGAGCACCGCCATCCACGACACGGATACCGGTTCTCCGGAAGTACAGATTGCCCTCCTCACGGCCAAAATCGACGAGCTGGCGAAACATTTGAAAAAGCACGACAAGGACAGGCATTCCCGCAGGGGACTCTTGGCCATGGTCGCCGACAGGCAGACTCATATGAGATACCTCGCCAAAAAGTATCCGAAACGCTGGAGCGCGGTGGCAAAAAAATTGGAGCTGAAAAAATAGGCCGTTATTTATTCGTATTTTTCATAATTTTTAAATTTTTTCATGTCAGTTATAAAACACAAAGAACAGCGCGTCGGTATTTTTATAGACGCGCAGAATCTCTATCATAGCGCCAAGAACCTGCACAGAGGCAGGGTCAATTTTGACAACGTGCTGAAAGACGCCCTAGCCGGCAGGCAGTTGGTGCGCGCCATCGCCTACGTCATCACCACGGAGACAGGCGAAGAAAAAAACTTTTTTGAAGCTTTGACCAAAATCGGCATAGAGACAAAGACAAAAGACCTCCAGATATTTTCCAGCGGTTCCAAAAAAGCCGACTGGGACGTCGGTTTGGCCATAGACGCCGTCAAACTGGCGCAAAAATTGGACGTGGTGGTCATAGCCTCGGGCGACGGCGATTTCATCCCTCTCATTGAATACCTGAAAATGAACGGCTGCCAGGTAGAAGTGGTATCTTTCGGCAAATCCGCTTCGGGCAAGCTCAAGGAAGTGGCGGATGATTTTATAGACCTGGACGAAAATCCCGGACGGTACGTCTTGGGCCAGAGCCAGAACTTTGAGAGGAGCGGCATGAGGAAAGTCGTGAGAAAAATGAGGTAAAATAGAGACATGGAACTTTACAATAAAAAAGACAATCCGAATTTGAATTTGGAAACGGGCGGCGCGGCGGCGGACCCGTCCGCCGCCGTGCCAAACTCGCCGGTTCCGCCGGCCGTACCGGCCGATGACCTGCGCGCCGAAGGCATAGACCTGGTTGGTTCCGGCGTGAGAGAGGATAACGAATTTACGGCAGAAAACGTGATTCCGCCTTCATTCACTCCACGACAGCCCACACCGGAAAAAGAAGCTGTCGTTGTCGGCACCCCTTTTTCTCCCACTACTTCTCCAGATTCTTCCAAAATCAAAAATGACCCGTCCATAAAACCCGTGCGCACGTTCAAAACTGACGCCGAGGAAGCTGTACGCTATCAGAATATCTCCGCCGTTGATATAGCTGTGGCAGAACAAAAGAAGAGAGAAAAAACGCCGATTCAATACGTGGAAGAAAAGCCCTTCCGTCCCGGGGCATTGGTCGCCGCGGCGTTTGTTTTGATAATCATTCTCGCCGGTGGCTGGTTCTACTGGTTCAAAACTTCGCAGATAGAAAAACCGGAGCCCGTCCGCGCGAGCATCGAGACGATTATTCCGTATACTACCGGTTCCACGCTCGTCCTGAGGAGCGAAAGCGACTCCCTCATGCTCATTGGGACAAAACTCAGAACGGCAAACGCCGGCCTCGGCAATGTCTACGCCTTGGTGCCGACGCTCAAAGCCACTTCCACCACATACGCCGATATTTCCTTTGTTTTTGCGGATGCCAATATGCCGGACAGGCTCGCCAGGTCCCTGGCGCCCGAATACATGATAGGAACATACACTTATGACGTGAACGGCCCTTTCGTCATCTTCAAAAATACTTTCTTTCAGAACGCCTTTGCCGGCATGCTGGAATGGGAAAAAGACATGAGAAACGACTTTCTGCCGTTGATTCAAGTCTCTTATCCGTCCGAGGAACCGGTTCCAGCCGATACCGACAAGTTTGAAGACGTCGTGATATCAAATATAGACGCCCGGGCGCTCCGCGGAGGAAACGGCCGGATTATTCTCGCTTATATTTTTGCCGACCCGGAAACCATGGTCGTCGCCACGAATGAAAATACTCTGAAATATGTTTTGGACCGTCTACTTACCGTGAAAACGGTGCAGTGAGACGACTTGATGACTTTCACCTATACCTATATGATGCCTATATGATGGAGCAGTACAAAAATCATGAAAAAACAAAACATAACGGGTGAAGGCGCGCCGGACAGAGAATCTTTCAAAAAAAAGCTGGAGCGAGAGCTCGCGGTCTTGGAGGCTGAACTAAAAACGGTCGGGCACAAGAACCCGGACAATCCGAGAGACTGGGAGGCCTCTTCGGGAGAAGTGGACATAAACGCTTCGGACCCCGCCGACATTGCGGACAACATAGAGAGCTATGAATCAAATACGGCTATTTTGAAACCTCTGGAAAAACAGTACAATGACGTAAAGCTGGCCTTGGCGAAAATAAAGAGCGGGACATACGGTCTGTGCGAAATCTGCGGAAAAGCCATAGAGACGGAGCGGCTGGAAGCGGTGCCGTCGGCGAGGACATGCGTGGCTCACAAGGACCGGGTGATAAACTAAGGCGAGCATTCTTTTCATTAATTATTTTTTTGCCATCTCAAAAAATCCGCGATATGGCGCGATTTTCTTTATTTTTTCTTTAGATTTTCTTTATTTTTTTCTGATAGGCTTTCGGCATGAAATTCGCGAAAGTTTACAGCGCCCAAAACCATCTGCTCAAAGCCCATCTGATAACCATTGAGATAGACCTGTCGAATGGTTTGCACTCCTTTTCCGTTGTCGGTCTGCCGGACAAAGCGGTGGAGGAATCACGCGACAGGGTTTCGGCGGCCGTAAAAAATTCCGGCTTCAAGTCTCCGAAGCAGACAAACACCAAAATCGTGGTGTCTCTGGCGCCCGCGGACATAAAAAAAGAAGGTCCGTCTTTTGATTTGCCGATTGCTCTCGGATACCTGCTGGCCTCCGGGGAAATTGATTTTGACACGGAAGGCAGAATGTTCGCGGGGGAACTGGCTCTGGACGGCGCCGTGCGGCCTATCCGCGGTGTTTTGTCTTATGCGAGGCTGGCGCGAGATATGGGTTTTGTGGAAATCTACGTGCCGAGAGAAAATGCCGAGGAAGCAGCGCTCATAGACGGCATCGCCGTGTTCGGCGTGAGAAAATTTTCCGATGTCATAGCGCACCTGGACCGAAAAAACAAAAACGGGGCGGGTGCGGATATTGCGGAAATGAATCTCTCTCCCGTTCCGACCGTATCTTTTGAAAAAATAATGAGAAAAAGCCAGTATCCGACAGACTTGGATGACATCGCGGGCCAGGAAACCGCCAAGAGAGGACTCGTCATAGCGGCGGCTGGCGGACACAATATCGCCCTCTATGGTCCGCCGGGCACGGGCAAGACCATGCTTGCCCGTGCTCTGTCTTCAATCCTGCCACCTCTCACTTTCAGAGAAATGCTGGAAGTAACCGAGATTCATTCGGTGGCCGGTTGTCTGGAAGAGACAATTATTTCCCGCCCGCCCGTGCGTTCGCCTCATCATACGGCTTCATATGCTTCTCTGGTCGGCGGCGGCAACATTCCGAGACCGGGAGAAATCACCCTGGCCCATCGAGGCGTGCTTTTTCTGGACGAATTCCCGGAATTTGAGGAACGGGTCATTGAATCATTGCGCCAGCCTCTGGAAGACAGAGTGATTTCCATCGCCCGAGTGAACGGTAGGGCAAAATTCCCGGCTCATTTCATACTTGTAGCCGCCCTCAATCCATGTCCGTGCGGGAACAGAAACATAAAAGACAAGCAATGCATCTGTTCCGCGAGAGAAATTTCCGCGTACGAGAGAAAGATGTCCGGACCGATAGTGGACCGCATAGACATCTGGATAGAAGTGTCAAAGGTGGATTATGAAAATTTGTTGCGGGGCAGGGTGGCCAGAAACGAAACAGAGAAGGCCCGCGATACTGTGGTGGCCGCGCGGACGAGGATGAGGGAACGTTTTGACAAACTCGGCATAAAGGCACACCTCAACAGCGCCATAGACCATCGCGACCTCGCCCGCGCGGCCCTCCTCGCACAATCCGCCCGGGAAATCTTGAACCGTGCCGCTCGCACTCATGACCTGTCGGGTCGCGGCTATCACCGCGTCATAAAGCTGGCTCGCACCATCGCCGACATAGAAAACAGCGAGAAAATAGAAGAGCCGCATATTTTAGAAGCTCTTCAATACCGACAAAAACATTTTAAAACGGATTGACCGCTCCACGGATTTCAAAATGGATATGAGAGCCGGTAGACTTGCCGCTTGAACCAACCAGACCTATAGTCTGGCCCTTCAAAACGACCTCGCCGGACGAGATGAGCACCCGGCTCAAGTGGGCATACAGAGTCTGTGTGCCGTTCCCGTGAGAGACAACTATGTACTGACCGTATCCGCCGTTGTAGCCGTACGAACGAGCCAGGATAACGACTCCATCAGCCGAAGCGTACACCGGAGTGCCGGTAGGCGCACCTATGTCAACACCGTTATATCCGTGGAGGCCTTGGGTTTTTCTGCTTCCGTCTATAGGGCGCAAATAGTAGTCTTTGTAGAGCGGCCCGCCGGCATTACGCAGTTTTGACGTAGTCGTGACCGAGGGAGTTGATTGTATCTCTCCGTCAGGAATCAGGACGACAGATCCGATTTTCAAAGTATCGCTCAATTTCAGGTCATTGTAACTCAAAATATCGTCAATATCCGCCTTGTATTTGGTAGCGATGGAACGGATAGTGTCGCTTTTGACTACTTTGTGGCTGACCCCGGAAATAGGTAGGATGACCAGCTCGTCGCCTTCATGTATCGGACCGCGGATGTTGTTCGCCCAGACTATGGTGTTGACCGAGACATCGAACATTTTGGCTATGACGGACAGAGAATCGCCCTGTCTCACCACATAGAGGCTGATTTGGGTGGATTTTGAGTCCATCATGTCGGCTTGGGTTCCAGCCACGCCTACTTCCTGCGTGAGAGCGCTACCGTCAACTATGACAATCTCCCCTCCGTCGACGGGAGAAGTCGAACTTGGCCCGACATTTGCCACCAAGACGCCGAATGCTCCGGAAGCACGGGAAGTTTCTTTGGCATCGGCTTCCTTGCTGTGAGTCAGATTGGAAATATAAGAAAAAACGCCGGCATGACTCACAGCCGGCATAAATATAATGAATATAATGAGAGAAACAAAAACAAACTTCAATGTATAAAGCCTGATTTTAAGCCATTTATTGGCTTTCACCCCGTTTGGACCGCGAGAGACGAGGGAAAGCGATGTATGTGAAATCGAAATAGTTCTCAAATTATCCTGAAAATACGGCCTTTTCTGACTTTATGGCTCTATAGAGCCATTTTCTGTTCATCTGTTATTTCTGTGTTCCGTAAGTATATCCGAGAGGCAGATATCGTCAACTTTCTTGTCCCCACTAAATCCACAGCCAAAAAGTCAGAAAATATATTGCTTTGTCATCCACGCATATTCGCCTGCTGGCGAATTGCTCTTCTCGGCCCGTCGGCCTGCGAAGGGGATTCCAAAGCAATATATTTTCCGACTTTTAGTATGTTAGAATCGCTCCGTGAACCATCTCCTCGGCCTTAATGAAAAGCAGAAGCAGGCTGTCCTCAAAACAGAAGGACCCTTGCTCATTCTGGCCGGCGCCGGAGCAGGCAAAACCAAAACCATCACTCACAGAATCCTCCATCTGGTGAAATCAGGGGTAAAACCGTCAGAAATCCTGGCCATCACTTTCACAAACAAAGCTGCCAAAGAGATGCGGGACAGAGTGTTTGATCTCATAAAAAAAGATACGGAGCTAAACCTGCCTTTATCCTTCAATGATCGACCTTTTGTCTCCACATTTCATTCTCTCGGCGTTCATATCATCAGGGAAAACGCCCAGAAACTCGGCCTCACCCGAAATTTCACTATTTTTGACAGGAGCGACTCACGCAAAGCAATCAGAGATGCCATCGTGGAAATCGGTTTGGATCCAAAACAATACGAACCGAACGTCATTCTCTCCCTCATATCCAAGGAAAAGGGTAGCGGTAAAAATTTGTCTTACTTTGGAGAAAATGTCGGAAATGATTATATGAGAGAGGTTATTATGAAAGTTTGGACCAAATATGAAGCGTCTCTGCGTCAAGAAAAAGCCCTGGATTTTGATGACCTGCTCCTCAAATCGGTTGAACTTTTGGAAAAAAACATGGACATCCGCGTTCATTACCAAAATGTCTGGCATTATATTCATATAGACGAATATCAAGACACAAACAAGGTGCAATACAATATGGCGCGGCTCTTGGCTGGCGAAAAGAAGAACGTGTGCGTCGTGGGAGATGTGGATCAAAACATATATAGTTGGCGAGGGGCGGATATAAAAAACATTTTATCGTTTGAGAGAGATTTTCCGGGAGCCGCCATGATTGTGCTTGAAGAAAATTACCGTTCCACGCAGACGATACTGGAAGTGGCCAACCATATCATAAAAAAGAACAAAAACCGTTTTGAGAAAAATCTGTTCACGAAAAGCGCGGCTGGAGACCAAGTTTCACTCTATGAAGCGTATGATGAAAATGATGAAGCACGATTTATAGCTGAAAAATCAGCTGAACTCGTAAAAAACGGCACCGATCCGAGCGAAATTGCCGTTCTCTATCGGGCAAACTTTCAATCGCGAGCTTTGGAGGAAGCGATGCTCGCGTGCGAAGTGTCATATCAAGTGCTCGGCGTGAAATTCTTTGAGAGAAAGGAGGTCAAAGACGTGCTTTCCTTCATTCGCGCCGCCCTCAATCGCCAATCTCTATCCGATATTCAAAGAATCATAAATATCCCGCCACGTGGCATAGGCAAAGTGACCATAGCAAAAATTTTTTCCGGCATGTTGGACCAACTCTCGCTCACCCACGCCGAAAAATGGCGGGTATTCAATCTCATTTTGGATGACATACAGAAAAAATCAGCTACGGAAAAAACTTCGGCGCTGATAAAGCTCGTGATCAAACGTACGGGACTGGAGGCACAACTAAAGCAAAGTGGCACGGAGGAAGATTTGGAAAGACTGGAAAACGTCCGCGAGCTCGCCACTCTGGCTACAAAATATGATTTTCTGCCACCTATGGACGGCGTGACAAAACTTTTGGAAGATGCCGCTCTGGCAACGGATCAGGACGAAATGACAGAAGACAGGCCGGCGGTAAAACTGATGACGGTGCACGCCAGCAAAGGTTTGGAATTTGAATATGTTTTCATAAGCGGACTGGAACAAGACTTGTTTCCTCATCGAGCCATGGAATCAAAAAGCGATAGACGAGATGGGGAGGAAGAGCGTCGGCTTTTCTACGTAGCCATAACTCGCGCCAAGAAAAAGATATATATGTCTCACGCTTCCGTCAGAACCATTTACGGATCAAAACAAGTGGCCGTGCCTTCGGAATTTATATTTGATATTCCGGAAAAACATTTAATGAAAGAGGAAGCGGCCAGAATCGGGGGGAAGGTTATATATTTTGATATATAGTAGCGAAAGGGATATTTTCGCTTCCAAACAATGATCTAAAACGTGAATAATTGACTCCGTATTTCACCTATGATACACTATTGTCATATTTATGAAAAGCAAAAGTAACCTTTTAGAACAGCTTAAATCCCTGCCCCATTTCAGTAAAAATTCCGTGCACCAGCTTGGTAAGCAGTTGGGACTTAAAGATTCTACGGTTGACACATACATCAGCCGCTTTTTGA
>JBBTTH010000008.1:0-20746 GCA_038064295.1 Patescibacteria group bacterium | reverse complement strand
TTCTTTTTCCGCTTTGAGTTTTTTGGCAATCTCATTGAGTTTCAGGAGTTCTTTTGAGTATTCTTTTGATTTGCCTTCCAGCACGTCTTGGGCGTTTTCGTATGTGAACCGTTTCCATGATTTTATTATCGTCTTTCCAAACCAGCGTTCCAGAATATCACCCTTGTCGTCCATGACAAACACGGCGGAGAAAGTCAGTTTTTCCTCTCCGGGATTGAGGGAACAGAGGTCGTTTGAAAGCACTTCCGGGAGCATAGGAATAGTACGGTCGACGAGATATACGGACAGGCCGCGCTCGCGAGCCTCTCTGTCCAATGCCGTATTTTCGCGCACATAGTGAGATACGTCCGCTATATGAACGCCGACTTCATACAGACCGTCCGGCAGTTCTTTGAATGAAATAGCATCGTCAAAATCCTTGGCATCTCTAGGGTCGATGGTAAATGTCGGCGTCTGGCTGAAATCGCGTCTCTGCGCGCGTTCTTGTAGCGTGACCCGCTTTTCTTTTTTCTCTATGGCCTCGGCTTCCCGTATGACGGCTTCCGGATATTCATAGGCGAGCCCTCTCTCCAAAACGATGGCTTTCATTTCGGCGTTGTGTTCGCCGTGACGGCCCACCACTTCCAGGACTTTTCCGACGGGATAGCCGACCTTTTCGTTCCATTCAGTTATTTCCGCATAGACTTTGTCGCCGGTTTTTCCATGGAAGCTTTTGTCCTTGGGGATGAATATGTCCTTGTACAGTCTCTTGTCGTCAGGCACCAGGGCAAAACCGATTTTGGCTTCTTCCAATACGCCGACGAATCGCATTTTGTCGCGTTTCACAATCTCCACGACCTCGGCCAGGGGTCTCATAAAACGACTCATTTGGCCGAGCGAGCGTATCTCCACCGTGTCGCGATGGAGGGCCGTATGCAGAGCCTCCGGCGCTATTTCGTAATCGACGCCCTGCCTCTGGTCGGGATTTTCCACGAACCCGACGCCTTTTGAATTGACGCTTATGATACCCGCGACCGTTTTCTCTCTACCGCCGTCCTTGTGATGAGATTTCATTATTGAAATTGAACACATAGACTATAACAAAAAACAGGCGCATTGCTACTTTTTTGTCTAATCGCCAAAAAATTGACCGTCTCTGATTCTTTTGTTAGTATCGTGGTCTATGTTGAAGATTCGATTACAGCGCGTGGGCCGGGTGAATATACCGACTTTCCGCGTGGTCTTGACGGATTCAAAGAACTCGACCAAAAGCGGAAAATTTCTGGAAGTGCTCGGCATATATGACCCCGTGAATGATGTAAAGGAAATAAAGGCGGACCGCGTGAAGCATTGGATGTCCCACGGCGCCCAGCTTTCCGATACGGTTTATAACTGGCTCATAGACAAGAAAGTGGTTTCCGGAAAAAAAGTGAACGCTCTGCCGAAGAAGAAGCCTATAGCTTTGACGTCAACTCTCGCGCCAGAGACGCCAAAAATTTAAGACTCGGAAAAAATGCCCGCGGGGACGTTTTCTTTTTGTCGGGTGGTGGTACAATAGCGTACAGAGCATTTCTGCTCTATAGTTATCTCTCCAATTTAGTTTGCTAATTAAACAAAATGACTGAAAAAGACGCGCAATTTCTGGATTTTCTCGTAAAAAGTCTCGTGGATTATCCCAGTGATGTAAAAATAACTCGCAGTGTGGACGAGATGGGAGTTCTTCTCCTGCTCGACGTCAATCCCGCCGACATGGGCAAAATTATAGGCCGGGAAGGCAATACCGCCAAGGCTATCCGCACCCTCCTGCGCATCGTCGGCATGAAGAACAATTCCCGCGTGAATCTCAAAATTTCCGAGCCAGCCGGTAGCGCGCCAAAGGAATCAAAGGTAAACAAGACGGTGGACGAGGCGATGGCGGATTTAAATCTGTAGAAAGCAAAAAACTGTAATCTGTAAGTGATGATATTTCATATAGTCACATTGTTTCCTGGCGCGTTTGATTCGTACCTCGGCGAGTCTATTTTGAAGCGTGCTATAGAAGACAAAAAAATAAAGGTGAAATTTTATAACCCGCGCGATTTTGCAGAGGATAAATGGGCGAGGGTAGACCGCAAACCCTACGGCGGCGGCCCGGGCATGGTCGTCCAGGCCCTGCCTGTCGCCAGGGCTATTGAGAAGGCTTTGAAAGCTTGTGGGAAGGAAAGCATAAAGAAGAGCGCCGTAAAAATTATTTTCTTTAGTCCGAACGGCAAGCAGTTTGATACTGCTTACGCAAAAACTGCCGCCAAAAAATATCGTCACATGATTTTTATCTGTGGCCGATACGAAGGCATAGACGCCCGGGTGAAGAAAATGTTCAAAATGGGAGAAATTTCCATCGGGTCGTACGTTCTCACGGGAGGGGAACTGTGCGCCATGATAGTTATGGATTCGATTTCCAGGCAAGTTCTAGGCGTGCTCGGCAATTTCAGCTCCCTGGAAGAGAGCCGCATAGCCAGTCCGGACGTTTACACTCGTCCGGAAATTATTGAGTACAAAAAAAGGAAATACCGTGTGCCGAGAGTTCTGCTCTCAGGCGACCACAAACTGATAGACGGGTGGCGGCAGGGCAGAGGCAAGTAACCCCGATATGCTTTTTGAGGTTTTAATCACAAAGGAATGAACCCCCACGCGCATAAAGCCGAGTTTCGAGAAAAGAGGGACGAAGACGTGCTTTCTGCCTCTTTCAAATATCCATATCTTTTTGAACTGCTCGTGGAGAGGTACGAGGAGGCTTTTATACGCAAAGCAAAAAGCGTCGTCCGAAACGACGAGGCGGCGCGAGACATCGTGCAGGACACTTTCGTAAAAATCTACATATACGGCAAGAAATTCCGGCCGATAGAAGGTGCGCGGTTCTCGTCATGGGCTTACAAAGTATTGATGAATGTTTGTTTCAATTGGTATAAAAAAATGAAGAGGGAAAGGCAGTTCTTTTCGGTTCTGGACGAGGATATGGAAGCCGTTTTGCCTCATGATGACCGCGATGAGAGAGCCCAAAAGCTAGACCGCGACTACCTGGAGTCCATGTTTGCCCACCTGCCTGAAACTTTTGCCAGGATTCTGCGGTTGTACGTCGTTGACAGCAAGGATTACAAGCAAATTGCCGAGGTCGAAGGCGTCAGCGAAGGAGCGATAAAGACGAGGATGCATCGCGCCCGAGCCGAATTGCGAAAGATTAGCGAAGATATAACGTATTAATACTATGGTTATGACATTGAAAAATGAAATTATGAAAAAAGTGCGGACGATATTTCTGTTGCGCCGGCTGGCTCTGCCTTCTGTCGTTTTCGTCGCGTCAATTTCCATCGTAATTTCCACAGTTTCTGTCTCGCAGGTCATAGCCAATATGCCGGAAATCGTCGATATCAAATCCGTGACGCAATTTTTTGTCGCGGCGTTCGCGCACACCGATATCGTCATCAAAAGTGCGCTGGTTGCGGGGCTTGTATTTTTGGCTCTGACTCTCAAGGGAGCGCTTGAGAGCAGGCGGCTCTCGGTGCGTTTTGAGAGGGTCTGAAAGTTTTTTTTAAGAAAAAGTTATACCACAACCATAGATATTTTGTCAAGTGTACAGAAAGAATATCATGATATAGACTGTCTCCAACTTCAAGCGAGATTGAGTCACGGGGGAATCTGAAGGATTATTTAGGGATTTATCCTTTTCTTGCTTAAAATTTCATAGAGACCGGCAAAACGCGCTTTTACCTTTTTTCCAAAAGGTATTTTTGCGTTTTATTGTCTCTGTTTATTTTATTTGAAAAAGAAAGCGGAGCGTAATTTTTATACACATGCGACAACAGAAATACTTTGGGAAGTGGAGAGAAGCTCTGGCGGAAATTCCCGATTTGGTGGAAGCCCAGACCTCTTCTTTCAAATGGCTGGTGGAGGTTGGTTTGACAAATCTGTTTCAGGAATTTTCTCCCATCAAAGACTATTCCGATAAAAAATTCGAACTCTCTTTCACCGGCTTTGAGCTCTCCGAGGCCAAACATGACGAACATTTCGCCAAAGACAACAAGCTTTCCTATGAAGCGCCCCTCAAAGTCCGCATAAAACTGCGAAACAAAATGCTCAATTCGGAAAAGGAGCAGGAAATTTTCCTGGCCGATTTTCCCCTGATGACCAGCCACGGCACTTTCATCATAAATGGCATAGAACGTGTTATTGTGCCCCAGCTCGCGCGCTCTTTCGGTGTCTTCTTCACATCCGATGAAATAAAAAGCAAGACAGTTTTCGGCGCCAAAGTCATTCCCGCTCGCGGTGTCTGGCTGGAAATAGAAACCGACACCGACGGCACTCTGTACGCCCGCATAGACCGCAAGCGCAAGTTTATGGTTACGACCCTCCTGCGAGTTTTGGGCGCCGATACCGACGAAAAAATCCTGGCTTACTTCAGGGGCGACGAATCGGCTCACAAAGTCATCTCCGCTTCTCTGACCAAAGATACGGCCAAAACCGTCTCCGATGCCTATGTTGAAATCCACAAACGCCTGCGTGACGGCGACCTGGCCACGGCGGACAACGCCCGCGAATTCATCGCCGGTCTCTTCCACAAGGACCGCTATGACCTCTCCAATGTCGGCCGCTTCCGTTTCAACAAACGTTTCGGCAAACCGATGGACGACAAATCGCTGGAAAAGAAAATCATTGACGCCGACGACCTGGCCACCATTCTTGGCCATATCATCCATCTCAACAACAAACTGGACGCCATGGAAGACGACATCGACCATCTGGGTAGCCGCCGCGTCCGCTATGTCGGCGAATTGATGCAACAGAAACTGCGCGTCGGCCTCTCCCAGATGAAGCGAAACATCCAGGACAGGATGTCCACCATAGAACCCGATACCACCCAGCCGCTCACCTTTGTCTCCCCGCGCCCTCTCCAGGCCCGCCTGAAAGAATTCTTTACCGCAAACCAGCTTTCGCAATTCATGCAGCAGGAAAATATCCTCTCCGAACTGGAACATCTCCGCACCCTCTCCGCTCTCGGCCCCGGCGGCCTCACTCGCGAGCGCGCTGGTTTTGAAGTGCGCGATGTCCATCCGTCCCACTACGGCCGCCTCTGTCCCATCCAAACGCCGGAAGGACCGAATATCGGCCTCATTCTGCGTCTTTCCACATACGCGCGTTTGAATGATTTCGGCATGATAGAAACGCCGTACGCCCGCGTAAAAAACGGCAGAATAACAAAAGAAATTATCTACCTGAACGCCCTGGAAGAAGAAAGCCACAGAATCGCCCATGCCGCCACCGCATACGACAAAGAAAACAAAATAACGGAAGAAATCGTGGAAGTCCGGAAAGACGGCAGTCCGACACTAGTCCGTCGCGAGGAGGTGGATTTCATAGACGTGTCCACCAATCAGGCTTTTTCCATCGTCACAAACATGATTCCGTTTCTCAATCACGACGACGCAAACAGGGCGCTCATGGGTTCAAACATGCAGAAACAGGCGACACCGTGCATCATTCCCGAAGCGCCCCTCGTCGCCACGGGCATAGAAGCCAAAGCCGCCGAATACACAGGCCGCATAATTCTGGCTCCCGAAGACGGTACTATCACGGCTGTTGACGCGAGACACATCGTCTTCAAAGGCGCAAAAATCAAAGAAAAAACATACAAACTTGTTTCTTTCCAGAGGACGAACGGATTCACCGCCTACCACCAGCGCCCGGCCGTGAGTCCGGGTGAAAAGGTAAAAAAGGGGCAAGTTCTGGCCGACGCTTCATCGTCCGACAGAGGACAGATCGCTCTCGGTCAGAATATGCTCATCGCCTTTATGTCATGGTCTGGCGCAAACTATGAGGACGCCATCATCATTTCCGAACGCGTCGTCAAGAATTCCAAATTCACTTCCATCCATATAGAAGAATTCGTGGTGAACGTCCGCGACACCAAACTCGGTCCCGAAGTCACCACTCACGACATTCCGAACGTAGGCGAGGGCAAGCTCCGAAACCTGGACGAAGACGGCATCATCCGCATAGGCGCGGAAGTCCGCTCCGGCGATATTCTGGTCGGAAAAATCACGCCGAAAGGCGAAACACAGCTCACGCCGGAGGAACGCCTGCTCCGTTCTATTTTTGGCGAAAAAGCCCGCGACGTCAAAGACACGTCAAAGAGAATGGAAGGAGGCAAGAGGGGCCGCATCATCACCGTCAAAGTGTTTTCCCGCGAAAAAGGCGACAAGCTGGAGTCGGGCATCATAAAGAGAATTCATGTGGAGGTTGCCCAGCTCCGCACGGTCTCCGTCGGCGACAAGCTGGCCGGCCGCCACGGCAACAAAGGCGTCATTTCCCGCATCCTGCCGGAAGAAGACATGCCGTACATGGCCGACGGCACTCCCATAGACGTCATTCTCACGCCTCTCGGCGTGCCGTCCAGAATGAACCTCGGCCAAATTCTGGAGCTTCACCTCGGCATGGCCGCCCACGCGCTCAATTATCAGGCCATCGTGCCGCCTTTTGCCGGCGCCACAGGCGAAGAAATCAAACAAGAATTAGTAAGAGCTGGTCTGCCGGCAAACGGCAAGATTCCTCTCTACGACGGTCGCACAGGTGACAAATTTCAGCAGGATATTTCCGTCGGATACATGTACATATTGAAACTTCACCACATGGTTGAGGATAAAATCCACATGCGTAGCATCGGTCCGTACTCTCTCATCACTCAACAGCCTCTCGGAGGCAAAGCCCAGGGTGGAGGCCAGAGATTCGGAGAAATGGAAGTCTGGGCCCTGCTCGGTCACGGCGTGGCTCACACTCTGCGCGAAATCCTCACAGTCAAATCTGACGACATCCAGGGCCGTTCTCAGACATTTGATTCTATCGTCAAAGGCGAAAAACTGGAGCCGCCGAATATCCCGGCGTCGTTCCACGTATTGCTCAATAGTTTGCGGGGACTGGCGCTGGATGTCGAACTGCGCAAGGACGGCAGAGACATAAGCAAGCGGAAATAATCTTTCATCAAAAAATCTATGGCATATACATCTAGAACACGAGGAGGAGAAGGAGTTGATTTCGACACGGTGGCCCTGCGACTCGCTTCTCCTGACAGAATAAAAGAATGGTCTTTCGGCGAAGTGACGAAGCCAGAGACTATCAATTACAGAACCCAGCGCTCTGAAAAAAACGGTCTCTTTGACGAGAAAATTTTCGGTCCTGACAAGGATTACGAATGTTATTGCGGCAAATACCGCGGCATCCGCTACAAAGGCATCACTTGCGAGAAATGCGGAGTGGAAATCACCCGCTCAATCGTCCGCAGGGAACGGATGGGTCACATAGAACTGGCTACGCCGGTTTCCCACATCTGGTTTCTTCGCTCCATGCCTTCGCGCCTGGGCATAATATTGGGCATGACCACGGCGGATTTGGAAAAAGTGATTTATTTTGCCGGCTACATCGTCACGACCGTCCATGAAAACGCTCGCGCCGAAATCATGCGCGACCTGGAGTCCGAATTCAAAGCCAAAATAAAAACTTCTCAAGACGAAAAGACCAAAGAAGCCCTGAAAAACATGTATCAGGCCACAAAAAAAGAAATCCTGGCCATAGCGGAAGGCGTCGTTCTGGATGAAGTTGAATACGGCAAATGCGCCATGAAATATTCCGCTCTCTTTGAAGCCGGCATAGGCGCCGAGGTTATATTCAACATTTGCAAAAACATGGACCTCAAAAAATTGGAAACCAGACTGGCAGCCGACCTCCAAAAAGCCAACAGTTTGGAGAGAAACAGGATGAATCGCAGGCTCTCCGTCGTGAGGTCCATGATAAAGAGCGGCACCAGGCCGGAATGGATGTTTCTCACGCGCATTCCCGTCATTCCGCCGGCCCTCCGTCCCATGGTTCCTCTGGATGGCGGCCGGTACGCCACTTCCGACGTCAATGACCTATACAGGCGAGTCATAAACAGGAACAACCGTCTGCTCAAACTCCGGGAAATCAACGCGCCGGACGTCATCTTGCGCAACGAAAAACGCATTCTCCAAGAAGCCGTGGACGCCCTAATTGACAATTCCATCCGTCACGGCAATTCCACTACCGCCGCCGGCTCCCTGGCCGCCAAACGCGCTCTCAAATCGCTGGCCGACAACCTGAAAGGCAAACGCGGACTCCTGCGAGGCAATCTCCTCGGTAAACGCGTAGACTAATCGGGCCGCTCGGTCATCGTCGTCGGTCCTGAACTTTCCCTGGACCAGTGCGGTCTGCCGAAACACATGGCTCTGGAACTGTTCAAGCCTTTTGTCATCTCGGAGCTTCTCAAAACCGAACTGGCGTACAACATTCGCGGGGCGTCCCGCCTCATAGAGGAGGGCATTCCCGAAGTCTGGGCCATTTTGGAAAAAGTGATTGACGGCAAATACGTCCTCCTCAACCGCGCACCGACTCTGCACCGGCTCGGCATTCAGGCTTTCAGGCCGATTCTCATTGAGGGCAACGCCATCCAGGTGCATCCTCTGGTCTGCTCGGCTTTCAACGCCGACTTTGACGGCGACCAGATGGCCGTACACGTCCCTCTGTCGCCCGAAGCTCAGAAGGAAGCGAAAGAAATCATGGCTTCCGACAAAAATATCCTAAAGCCCGGCTCCGGCGACCCGACTCTCATAAACAAAATGCTCGATATAGTCCTGGGGACGTATTGGATGACCAAGCAGGTGAAAGGCGAAACCGGCGAAGGCAAGATATTTGAATCCACCTCAGCGGCCATGCTCGCCGCGGACTTTGGCGAAGTTTCTTATCGCGCTAAAATCAAAATCCTGGCTCCCGAAAATGCCAAATATGCCGAATTCAAGGACCTGGTGTTCGAGACAACCATCGGCCGCGTTCTCTTCAACGATATTCTGCCGGCAGACTATCCTTTCATAAACCGAGAAATTGACAGGAAAACCATATCAGTCATCGTGGACGAACTCATCATGCGCTACGGCATAGACAAAGTGCCGGCCATTCTGGATAAAATAAAGACTTTCGGCTTTACCTACACGACTTATTCCGGCATTACCTGGGGCATAGACGATGTCATGGAGCCCGCTGGCAAAGGCGCTGTTATAAAAACGGCAAAAACCGAATCCGAGGCAGTCAACAGCCAGTTCGGCGACGGACTCTTGTCCGAGGACGAGCGCGTCAGGAAGAACGTGGAAATCTGGCACAAGGCGAAATCCGATATAGAAAAGCTGATTCCCGATTCTCTGGAACCGAACGGTTCGGTCACTGATATGGTCAAATCCGGCGCTCGAGGTTCTGTCGGGAATATTACTCAAATGGTGGGTATGAAAGGTCTCATCACTTCCACATCGGGCGAGACCATAGAATTTCCCATCATCTCCGGCATGAAAGAAGGTCTCACGCCGATTGAGTATTTCATCACTACTCACGGCGCCCGCAAGGGTCTCACGGATACTGCTCTCAACACCGCGCGCGCCGGGTATCTCACTCGCAGACTATTCGATGTGGCTCAGGACGTGATGATTACCGAAGAAGATTGCGGAACAAAAGACTCAATAGTCATAAAAAAGGAAAGTGTTTCCGGTATAGAAGTTTCCATCGCCAAAAATATCCGCGGTCGTATTTTGGCCGAAGATATAAAATCGGCCGATGGCAAAATTTCCTATAAAAAAGGGCATCTTTTGTCAAAACATGATGCTGTGACTGTGGAGGGCGCAGGTATAATGGCGGTGCGCGTCAGATCTCCTCTGGCCTGTAAAACTCTCCATGGTGTCTGCAAGCAATGTTACGGCATTGATTTGGGTAAAAACCATCTCATTGATATAGGTGAGGCTGTCGGTACAGTTGCGGCTCAGGCTATCGGCGAACCGGGAACACAGCTCACTATGCGTACATTTCATGCCGGCGGCACGGCATCGGTCGGCGGCGACATCACTTCCGGTCTGCCTCGCGTGGAAGAGGTTTTTGAAAAACGCCGGCCGAAAAATCCGGCCGTTATTACCACTGTTTCCGGTACTGTTTCTTCCGTCAAGGATTTAGTCAAGGAAAAAATCATAACCGTCATTCCCGATATAGAAGATAAAGGTAAAAACAAAAAAACAGGCGAAATTGAGTACGTTTTCAATTACAAACGCATGGCACTGGTAAAGACGGGTGATAAAGTCGCAAAGGGTCAGTTTCTGACCGACGGTTCGGCTGATATAGACGAGATATTTGAATTTTCCGGCAGAGAAAAAGCCATGGAATACATCATTCATGAAATCGGCAAAATCTACGAGCTCCAGGGCGAAACTGTTTCGCGCAAGCATATAGAAATAATCGTCAAACAGATGTTTTCTCGCAGGCGCGTCACTGACCTCGGAGATACCAAATTTTCCGTTGATGACCTGCTGGACGTTTATGACCTCAATGTTGAGAATGAAAAAATGAAAACAGCCGGCAAGACTCCGGCTTCTGCCGAATCGGTCGTCATGGGCATCACCGAAGTATCGCTCTCTCGTCAAAGTTTTCTCTCAGCAGCATCGTTCCAGCACACGACCAGAATCTTTATTTCTGCGGCTATTCGCGGCACCGAAGACAAGCTTACGGGGCTCAAAGAAAATGTCATTATTGGTCGTCTCATTCCGGCCGGTTCTGGTTATCCGGGCAGTCCAAAATATGAGATGATAGAAAAAATGACGCCGAGAGACGATTCTTATAGTCGGGAAGAATAATTTTTGTAGGCACTTTGCGGTATGAGGCGCTCGTGTCTCGGAACGGGAGCCCTCGGGACAGACCCGTACCCGTTCCTCGAGCCTTGCGCCTCATACCGCAAAGTGCCCAAAAAACCATGAGTCATGTAGAAGACATAAAAGAGCGTTTGGATATTGTTGAAATAGCCAGCTCTTATATGAAGCTCGAAAAATCGGGCGCCAATTACAAGGCGCGCTGTCCTTTTCACAACGAAAAGACTCCGTCTTTTTTCGTTTCTCCCGAGCGAGGCTCGTTCTATTGCTTTGGTTGCGGAGCCAAAGGCGACATCTTCACATTTGTTGAAAAGTTTGAAGGACTGGATTTCACCGGCGCCCTGCGGGTGCTGGCGGAAAAGGCCGGCGTGAAATTGGATACCAGAGGTTTCCAGAGAGACAACCGCAAGGAAATTCTCTATGAAATTCTGGAAACCGCCACCCAGTTTTTCGAAGACGAGCTCTCAAGAAACGAACCGGCCAGAAAATACATTCTCGGCCGCGGCTTGTCCGACGAGACTCTGAAAAACTTCCGCATAGGCTCTGCGCCGGACGATTGGCGGGCGCTCCGGAACTTTCTCAAGTCAAAAAACTGGAGCGATGCGGACGTATCGGCGGCAGGTCTCATAAAGAAGACGGAAAAGTCCGGCGGCGACCCGTATTACGACGTTTTCCGCGGCCGCATCATGTTTCCCATAAGCGATACGTCAGGCAGAATCGTGGCTTTCTCCGGCCGTATCGTCATTGACGACGGAAAATCGCCGAAATATCTGAACAGTCCCGAAACCCAGCTTTACAATAAATCAAAAACACTCTACGGCCTGGACAAAGCCAAAATGGATATTCGCAAGAGGAATTATTCAATCCTGGTGGAAGGCCAGATGGATTGCGTCTGCTCTCACCAGGCCGGTTTCACAAACACCGTAGCCGCCTCCGGCACCGCTTTTACAGAGGACAAGGGCGCGGATTCGGCGTTCGGACTTCTCACCAGGCTCTCCGACAATATCATCATCGCCTTTGATTCCGATTCCGCCGGCCAGAAAGCTGTCCGCCGAATTGTGCCGGCCATATCGCTCGGCATGAATGTCAAGATTGTGGACATAAAGGGCGGCAAGGACCCGGCTGATATCATAAAAGCCGGTCCGAAAGACTGGATAAAGATTCTGGAGACAAAGAAAGATTTTATAGATTATCTGACCGATATCATGATTGACCCCAAAACCGCGCCCGCAGACGTCCTAAAGCAGGTCAAACAGGATATTTTTCCGTATGTGCGGGCTATTCCTTCCGACACCTCCAGATTCCAGGCCATAAAAAAAATCGCCGACAAACTGGACGTGAGCCAAGATGCTCTATGGAAGGATTTGCAGGAATACGCCAAGCAAAATAAAAATCAAGCGGAAGACGCCGCCGTTTTGCATCATGACATAATCCGCCGGATAGAGCGCCTGGAATCCATAGAGAGGAAAATCATCGGTATCCTCCATTCGCAGATTTATTTCAAAGGCGACAAGGAAAAGAAAGAAGAACTGATGAAAATCGCCGGCGAGGAAAAATCAAAAATCTTTGCATCTCTGTCGCCGGATGACATGGCGGAACTCACCCTGGAAGCCGAAATAACCTATGGCGAAGCGGATATAGACAGGGAATGGAGACTGCTCCTGCTTCATCTGGAAGAGGAATACGCAAAGAAAAATCTGGAGACGAAAATTATGAAATTGCACAAAGCAGAAAAAAACCGCGGAGAGACGGGGGAAATCATGGGAGAAATTCAGATTCTGACGAAAAGAATCCAGGAAATCAAAAATTTAACAGCTCTGCTATAATACCCAAATGTCCAAAAAAACCCGAAAAATCAAGAGAGTCAGGATGACCAGAAAATCGCCGAAAAAAAGCGCCAAGAAAGCCAGGATAAAACTCAGCCCGAAACAGCAAAAAGCCAAGGAAAAGGGCAGGGAAGCGAACCGTCGCGCCGACAGGCTGATTGCCAAAGGCAGGGAGAGAGGTTTTATCACATACGATGAAATTCTGAAGGAATTTCCGACCGTGGAAGACGACATCATATTTCTGGACGATTTATACACCAAACTTTCTGCCGCCGGGATAGACGTCCTGGAATCGGGAGGCATGTTGGACATAGAACCGCCGGCAAAAGAAGCCGGTAAAAAATACGGCCTCAGCCGGGCCGGCGATTCGTCTTATGATTCCATTCAGATGTATCTCAAAGAAATCGGCCAGTATCCTCTGGTTTCCGCTGCCATGGAAAAAGAACTGGCCCGGCGCATAGAGTCAGGCGATGAAGAAGCCAGGGGACTTCTAGCAAAAGCAAACCTCCGCCTCGTGGTCTCTATTGCAAAGAAATATGTCGGACGTTCGGCCGACCTCACCCTGCTTGACCTCATTCAGGAAGGCAATCTAGGTCTTTTCAAGGCCGTGGATAAATTCGACTGGACAAAGGGCTACAAATTTTCAACTTACGCCACATGGTGGATTCGCCAGGCCATCACCCGCGCTTTGGCAGACCAGTCGCGCACCATACGCGTTCCCGTCCACATGGTGGAGACGATAGCCAAATACAAACAGGTTTTTCGACGGCTTTCCCAGGACCTCGGCCGCGATCCTCTGCCGGACGAAATAGCCACGGAGATGGGGCTGGAAGTTGAAAAAGTTTATCAGATAGAAAAAATAGACCAGGATACGGTTTCTCTTGAAAGTCCCGTGGGTGACGACAGCGACGACGGCAAATCCACTCTCGGCGATTTCCTTTCAGACGACAAGATTCTCTCTCCTGACCAGGAATCCTCGCGCCGTATCCTGGCCGACCAAGTAAAAAATATTCTCGGCGACCTCTCGCCAAAAGAACGCAAAATTCTGGAAATGCGCCATGGCCTCTCCGACGGCATCACCCATACTCTGGAAGAAGTGGGGAGGGAATTCGGCGTCACCCGCGAACGCATCCGCCAGATAGAAGCCAAAGCCCACGAAAGGATTAGGCAACATGAAAGGATAAATCAGCTGAAGAATTACTAGTTTACTTTAGCCCCACCAACTGCACTTCAAACGTCAGAGTGGAATTCGCCGGAATGGGACCGATGGCTTGCTGACCATAGGCGAGTTCGGGGGAGATGACTAGTTTGCGCACACCGCCGACACGCATGCCGGCTATGCCCAAATCCCAGCCTTTTATCACCTGACCCGCTCCGAGCTTGAATTCAAAAGCGCTTCCCCGGTCCAGGGAGCTGTCAAACTTTGTGCCGTCCGCGAGCGTGCCGACATAATGCGCAACCACGGTTTTGCCGGCGACAGCTTCCGCGCCTGCGCCCACTTTCTCGTCATAAATTTCCAGTCCGGCCGTCGTTCCAATGTTTGTCATTTGTTCTTTTTGTTTTTCCGCGGTATCCGCAGCGGTATTTGAGAAACCGCCTGTAATGGGAGCGGCGACTTCTCCGGCCGGATTCGGTATATTTCCTCCCGTGATAAATTGCCAGATGTTGTCGCCGAAAAACAGCACTCCCGCTCCGGCGAGCGCCACGCCTACGGCAGTCCATTCGCGCATCTTGAACGATCTCATAAAAATAATTTTATTTAGCTAATACTCCCACATTATACTATAATGTGCGCATCTTTTATACGAGTTTATCAACACATATGTTCAGAAATTTTTGGAATAGGCAGGAAAGCGAAAAAACGTTGACCGAAAGTCATGATGTGGTTCACAGGTTTTCCCGGGCGGATTTTGTGTCAGGCTCTCGCCGTCGGCTCTCCACCATAAACAGCGAATTCAGCCATACTTTCAAATTTCTCAAAAATTACCCGCATTCGGTTTCTTTTTTCGGCTCGTCCCGCTTTGCGGAAGACCATCCTTGCTATATCCACGCTCGTGCTCTGTCTCGCCGCATTGTGGAAGAGCTCAAATACGCCATAGTTACAGGCGGCGGTCCTGGAGTGATGGAGGCGGCCAACCGCGGGGCGTTTGAAGCCGGCGGCAAATCAGTCGGCATGAACATCGTCCTGCCTCTCAAACAGAAAATGAATCAGTATCTCACGGCCCATATGCGGTTCTATTATTTTTTCATCAGAAAAGTGGCCCTGACGTTCTCAGCGGAAATTTTTATTTTCTTTCCCGGCGGATTTGGCACGCTGGATGAATTTTTTGAATTGGTAACTCTGGTCCAGAGCGGAAAAATCGCAAAAGTGCCGATTATTTGCGTCGGGCGGGAGTACTGGCAGAAGATTCTGAATTTGACATTTGTCCTGCGTGACGATTACGGAACTATCAGTCCCGGCGATGAAAAAATCTTTCATATCACGGACTCGGACGACGAAGTCATGGAAATCATAAAGAACGCGCCTGCGCGGAAAGAATAGGGAATGGAAAAGAAAATCTGATTTTTTGGCAAAATACAATAAATAAAACAACTTTATCGTTTATGTAATGTTATATTTACCCCCCCCTTGCGCCGATTTCTACCTATGTTATCCTGATAGCGTTATGACGCATTATTGCCCGCAATTTATCACTACCAAGCGCCTCGTCTGGAATGACGTTCGATGGCTGGGTTATGATTTTGTGAGATAATCGTCAAATAATCTCCACGAAATTAGAACCGAGCTCTCGAACCAAAAATTCGGAGCTCGATTCTTTTTAGATAGTTCTTTGTTACACGTTAGATAATCTTCAGGAAAGGAGGAAAAATGAAAAATCCTGAAAAACAGTCACAAAACTGTCCGGCGGTTGTCTATGGCAATCGTCAGTGCACCATACCTGTGAAGGCCGGAGCTGAAGTAGGTTGGATGATGTGGGGTGATAGAGTCGTTGCAGTTGTATTGCACGACGGATTCTATGTCCCCTTCAATCTTGAAGCCCAAGCGCTTCAACATCACGGGTCAATGCACAAGACAGCATGACTCCCTCGAAAGCCTCGAGCTCTCGAGGGCTCATTCCAAAATCCCAAAAAATCATCTTGGGATTTTGAGACGAGCTCTCGCAGAGGTGGTAATTCTTATGCCGTTTTTCAAAATAAATAATGCTTTCAGGCCCGCCGGCGACCAGCCGCAAGCCATAAAATCTCTCGTCCGAGGCCTAGAACGAGGCATGCGCCGCCAGACTCTCTTCGGCGTGACCGGTTCGGGCAAGACTTTTACCTGCGCCAATGTCATAGCCGAAACAGGCAAGCCGACCCTCGTCATCGCCCACAACAAAACTCTGGCCGCCCAGCTGGCCTCGGAATATAGGGAATTTTTTCCCAATAATGCTGTTCACTATTTTGTTTCTTATTACGACTACTACCAGCCCGAGGCTTATATGCCGCTAACGGACACATATATAGAAAAAGAAGCCATGATAAACGAGGAAATAGAACGTCTGCGCCACGCTTCCACCCAGGCGCTCCTCTCCCGCCGGGACGTCATCATCGTCGCTTCCGTCTCCTGCATATACGGTCTCGGTTCGCCTGAATCTTATGAGAGAGTAAATATGAAAATCTCCAAAGGTATGAAAACCGACAGGGCGGAAATCGTTAGGCGTCTGGTAGACATTCATTTTGAGAGGACCAATGCCGACCTCCTGCCCGGATTATTCCGCGCCGTGGGCAATACCGTTGAAATCATGCCTGTCAACGAAAAAACAATTTACCGGTTGAGTTTTGCAGGCTCGTCGTCCGGCTCGGGGCAGGCGGT
Source organism: Patescibacteria group bacterium (assembly GCA_038064295.1). Classification (GTDB taxonomy): domain Bacteria; phylum Patescibacteriota; class Minisyncoccia; order Phycocordibacterales; family UBA6065; genus UBA6065. Next base: position 4,370 of record JBBTTH010000008.1, on the reverse strand, counting down.
GGTGAGCTCCATAGACCAGATTGACCACGTGACGCGAGCCATAAAAAAGTCTCTGGACGTTTTTTTTCTCTTTCCGGCAAAACATTTCATAACAGGCAAAACGGAGAGCGAGAGGGCTCTCAGGACCATAAAAGCCGAGCTTGAAACGAGGCTGAAAGAACTGGAGAAAGATGGCAGACTCCTGGAAGCGGAGAGACTGAAGCGCCGCACAAATTACGACCTGGCCATGATTCGGGAAATCGGCTATTGCAACGGCATAGAAAATTATTCTCGGCATTTTTCCGGAAAACTCTCAGGTGAGCCGCCCGAAACTTTGCTTTCATATTTTCCCCACAAACCGGACGATAGCGCCGATTTTCTCACTGTCATAGACGAATCGCATGTCACCGTTCCCCAGATAGGCGGCATGTACGAGGGCGACCAGTCGCGCAAGAACACTCTCATAGAGCACGGTTTCAGACTGCCGTCGGCCCGCGACAACCGCCCTCTCCGGTTTGGAGAGTTCGAAAAGCATGTCGGCCAGGTCATTTACACTTCCGCTACTCCGGGCGTTTTTGAAAGAGAAAACAGCAACCAGATTGTGGAACAAGTCATCCGTCCGACGGGACTCCTCGACCCTGTCATAATCGTGCGGCCGGTCGTTGAAAAAGGCAGTTTTGGCGGCCAGATTGCCGATTGCATAGCGGAAGCGGAAAAAACAATCCGGACGGGTTTTCGCGTCATTCTCACCACTCTCACAAAAAAAATGGCCGAGGACCTGACAGATTACCTGAAAGACAAAGGAATAAAAGCCGAATATCTGCACAGCGACATCAAAACCATTGAACGAATCGAAATACTGACCCGTTTTAGAAAGGGGGAGTTTGACGTCGTAGTTGGAGTGAACTTGTTGCGCGAAGGTTTGGATTTGCCGGAGGTTGCCCTGATAGGTATTTTGGACGCGGACAGAGAGGGTTTTTTGCGTTCGGAGACATCGCTCATCCAAATCATCGGCCGCGCCGCCAGAAATACAGAAGGCAGGGTAATCATGTATGCCGATGTTGTGACTGGTTCAATTGAGAGAGCCATAAGAGAAACGAATCGCCGACGCGCCATCCAGGAAACTCATAACAAGAAACACGGTATCACGCCGAAAACAATCATAAAAGCCGTGAGGGACATTACGGACCAAATGCAGACCGAGCATCGAAAAGCTGTGGCTGAAGAATTGAAAATAGACGAAGCTCTCTTCCAAAAGAATCCAAAAGCTCTCATAAAAACCAAAGAAAAGGAAATGAATCATGCCGTTCGTATGCTTGATTTTGAAACTGCCGCTCTGTTGCGCGACGAAATAGTGGCTCTCTATCAGAAACTGGAAAATAAATAACCCAAAGTCACTATTTTTGTTTATTGTTTGCCTGTGTTGACAAAAAAAACGATTGGGTGTACCTTTACGGGGGATTGATTTTATTGCCCGACAGATTCCCGGTCATAGTTGGAATGGCCGGGAAGCCGAGAACAGCCCGCGGCGCTCCTTCGTCTATACAGACGATGATAGAGTGCCGCGGGTTTTTTATATGCCATGGTAAAATGCCCATACTGACCCCAGGCTCCATCCTGGGGCGCGGTTGCGTGCATGACCAAAAAATCACATCTAGTTACACACCTGGCGGTAAAAACCGACTTTAATCCCGGCGCCGAAAAATTGACGGTAAAAGGCGCGCGTACGCACAATCTGAAAAACATAACCGTCGAGATGCCGCGTAACAAGATGATTGTCTTCACGGGCCTCTCCGGTTCAGGCAAATCTTCCCTGGCATTTGACACTATTTTTGCCGAGGGCCAGCGTCGTTATGTGGAATCGCTCTCCTCGTATGCCCGTCAATTCTTGCGCCAGATGCAAAAGCCCGACGTAGACGAAATCTCCGGACTTTCTCCGGCTATTTCCATAGACCAGAAATCGCGCTCAAACAATCCCCGTTCCACTGTGGCGACAATCACCGAAATATACGATTATCTGCGCGTGCTTTTCGCCCGCATAGGCCATCCTCACTGTCTCGTCTGCAACCGCGAAATCAAGAAACTTTCAAACGAAGAAATTTTGGAGACGATTATTTCCTCCGTTACACACGGAAAAACAGAGACATCGCGCCGGATGACTGATGACGTAGGCCGGAAAGCCATGGGTGTCTCCGTGAACAAAACCAAAGTCCGCATATTTGCGCCTGTGGTTGTCGGCCGGAAAGGCGAATACTACCAGATGCTCTATGATTATCTCGGTCGCGGCTATGAGACGGTAAAAATTGACGGGCATATAAAAAAGCTCCGCGAGAGAATCGACCTGGAAAAGAACAAAAAGCACGATATAGACATCCTCATAGACGAATTTTTTGTGAGCGAATTCAGAAACAATCCAAAAGGTGTCCGGGAGAGGCTTTCGGAAGCCATAGAGCGCGCCATCCATGAATCAGGCGGACTCCTCAAAATAGAAGACCCTCGCGGCGAAAAACTCCAGTCTGTCAGATTTATGTGTCCCTATGACGGCTATGCCTATCCCGAAGTGGAACCGCGTCTCTTTTCTTTCAATTCCCCGTACGGCGCCTGTCCGGCCTGCAACGGTCTCGGTACCGAAAACATATTCAGCGAGGAGACATGCGCCGTCTGCAATGGCGCGCGCGTCCGTCCCGAGGCTCTGCATGTCCTCATAGACGGCAAATCGATAGTGGACGTCGTTAATCTGTCCATCATGGTCGCCGCAGAATTCTTTGACGGTCTCAAACTTTCCGAAAAAGAAAAAAACATAGCCAAAGCCGTATTGCGCGAAATAGAATCGCGCCTGCGGTTCATGCTCAACGTCGGCATAGAATATCTCACTCTGGACCGCAAAGCCTACACCCTCTCCGGCGGGGAGGCCCAGCGCATCAGGCTCGCCTCCCAGCTCGGCTCGGGGCTGGTCGGCGCTCTCTATGTCCTGGACGAGCCGACCGTAGGCCTCCATCAGCGCGACAATGACCGCCTGGTCAAAACCCTGCTTCATCTGCGCGACTTGGGCAATACGATTCTCGTCGTAGAGCATGATGAAGACACCATTTTTGCCTCCGATTACATAGTGGACATTGGTCCGGGCGCCGGCGTCCATGGCGGCCGCATCGTCGTGGCGGATTATCTGGAGCCGTTGCTCCTGGCCGAGAAAAACGATTCGGGTTCTCTCACCCTCTCGTATCTGCGCGGCGAGACAAAAATAGAAATGCCACCGGCCCGCAGAAATATTGACAAGGGCAAGCTAGACATCAAAGGCGGAAATATATTCAACATAAAAAACCTGAATGCCGACATACCTCTGGGCAGACTCGTCGCCGTCACGGGTGTCTCCGGGTCAGGCAAGTCTTCCTTGCTCTATGAAATCATCCACAAAAATCTCTCGGCCAGACTGGAGAAAAGGCATCGCACGAACGAAACTTTCAACTGCTCGTCTTTTACGGGAACAGAATATATTTCGCGTACTGTTTTGATAGACCAGTCGCCCATAGGCAGGACACCGCGCTCAAATTCCATGACATATACGGGAGCATGGACATTTATTCGCGAGCTGTTTGCCGAAACTATGGAAGCGCGCGCCCGCGGCTGGAAAGCCAGTCGTTTTTCCTTCAACGTCCGAGGCGGCAGATGCGAAGCCTGCCAGGGCAACGGCGAGATAGCCGTGGAAATGCACTTTCTGCCCACCGTCTATGTGCCTTGCGAAGTCTGCGGCGGCAGGAGGTTCATGAAAGAAACGCTGGAAATCAGATACAAAAATAAAAATGTGTACGAAATTCTGCAGATGACCGTGGAGGAAGGCCTCCAATTCTTTGGAGACATTCCGGCCGTCCATGACAGGCTAAAAACTTTGTCCGACGTGGGTCTCGGGTACTTGGAGTTCGGCCAATCCGCCACCACTCTCTCCGGCGGGGAAGCTCAGCGCGTCAAAATTTCATCGGAACTGTACCGTCCGGACACCCACCGCACGGTTTTTCTCCTGGACGAGCCGACCGTCGGACTCCATTACGGAGATGTGCGCAAACTCATAGAAATTCTCCAAAAACTGGTAGACCACGGCAACACGGTCGTCGTCATAGAGCACAATCTGGACCTCATAAAATGCGCGGACTACGTCATAGACATGGGACCGGAAGGGGGAGACGGCGGAGGCGATATCATAGCCCGCGGCGCGCCGGAAGACATCACTCATAACGAAAAAAGTTATACGGGGAAGTATTTAAAGAAAGTTTTGAAGAGGAAATAAAATTTATAAAACCATACTAAAAAGCTCCGAACGATGTCCGGAGCTTTGGAAAAATGAATTTATCAAGACTATCTCTCACGCCACGAGCGGCCACCTCACATCGTGTTGA
>JBBTTH010000007.1:0-3076 GCA_038064295.1 Patescibacteria group bacterium | reverse complement strand
GGGGGGGGGGGGGGGGGGGGGGGGGGGTGTTCCAACCACTCTGGATATATGTATAGTGCCCGGCGCTTGTCCTGCGCCTGTCATTGAAATACCAACAGTTCAATTTGACGCCTGTCCGAACATAGACGACATACAGTCTGATATTCCCACGGGTATGGTCAAAGACGACAATTTCAATTGCGTTTACCGGCCTGTTGTTCCATTTTCTGTTACTCCCACACAAATTTGCCAGGATAACGCGGCCACCAACTTCGGCCGTCCACTACCTTGTAATTATCCAGATCGCATCATAACTACCGTTGTTCCTCAAACAGAACAGACCTGCCAAAATAGAACGGCCACTAATTTCGGCGGTTCACTACCTTGTAATTATCCAGGTCCCGACATAACTATCTGTCAAGATCCGAATGCCAGCAATCAAGGTTCTCCCTTACCTTGCACAAAAACTTGCTGGGATGGGAGCATTGTGGCCATGACGACTGTTTGTCCGGTGGAAACAAAAACCTGCTGGGACGGGAGTGTCATAGCCAAAACAGCCAATTGCCCTATCAGACAAATCTGCCAGGATAACGCGGCCACCAACCTCGGTGGCTCCTTGCCTTGCCGTTATACTGATGTTGTTGTCGTTCCGCCTCCTCCCGGTGATGTTTGTCCGAATGTATCTGGATTGCAGACATCCGTTCCCGCAGATAGAACGAAAAATACATCTACAGGTAACTGTGACCTCATTGTTGTTCCTCCAGCCACCGGCCCGTCGGCGATTCTCTCGGTCAGTCCTCCATCTGTCGCGGAAGGTGGCAGTGTTTCTTTTAGCGCTTCCGGTGTCAAAGGCAGTTCTATCATTGTCGAACACAGATTGTATGTTTCTACGAATCAAACTGCCGGCTGGCAGGGGGCTGGTCCAGAATCGTCATCGGTTTCCGGGTCTCTGAATACTATCCCGAGGAATCCGAGAGTTTTTAACGGTCCCGGTTCATATAGTGTCATATATGAAGTGAAGGATTTGAATGGAAGAATTGGTTCCGCCAGCAGGTCTGTCAGTGTTACGCCGGCCGTTTGTGTCGGTCCCGGATGTGGTCCTGTTCTTCCTCCGGTAGCCGCACCGGTTGCTCTTCCCGCGAATGCCGATGTTTCCGGCGGAGAACCGATTTCCGGTTGCATGAATACGGAAGCTTATAGTTATAATCGGAACGCGACAAAAAATGACGAAAGCATGTGCAATTACGCCGGATTCACCCTCTCGGTAAATCCTCAGACGGTGAAAGTGAGGTCGGTTGCAGGCTATTCCGGCATGACGGAGCAGAATGTTTACATCTATGTCAACCCGGTTTTTGGGTTTAATGTTCCGGTTTCCATAGGATTCCCGTCTTCCTCTCTCAAACCGCAGTTTTCGCTCAACGGCGGAACGTTTACGGATTCACCGAACGTCGTCGTGGAGCCTCCGTACAATCCTGTTTCCGTGAGAATCCGGTTTAACGCGAAATTAAGTAAAAATAACGCGGAAAACTTCGTCTTATTTGACGGTTCGGCCACCGGAGCGGTTTGCAGAAAATGCACCAGAGAAGCCAGCGCGGTCCTGCAGCTCGATTCACGGCCTCTCTATCCGGGCTTTTCGGAGATATAATCTCGATAAATGAGCTCAAAGATTTCTTATGGTGTCCCGGTTCTACTCGGACTGTTGTTGTGCGCAGGTCTTTTTTTGAGGATATGGAAGCTCGGCGAATCATCGCTCTGGGTTGACGAAGGTTATACACTCAATGCGGCGCAGGAAACTGTAATCCATGGATATCCTCTCCTGCCATCAGGTAAGGTTTACACTAGTGGGTTTCTCACGACATATTTGTCGGCTTTGACTCTGAAAATTGTCCCGTTTGATCCTTATTTTCCGTGGGCGCCGCGTCTGCCGTCTGTACTTTTCGGGACAGGATTGATTGCTTTGGTTTTCTTTTTTGCGGAGGCTCTCTTTAAAGATGAATATTTAGCTTTGGCTATCGCTTTTATCACGGCATTTTCACAATGGGAGATAGCTTGGTCGCGGCAGGTTCGAGGATATACCGCTCTCTCTTTTTTCTTGATTCTGCTTCTTTTTTTCTTCTGGCGTTTTCTTGAGACTTCAAAAAAGAAATACGCTGTATTGGCGGTTTTTTCTCTAGTGTTTGCGTCTTTGTCTCATAATCTGGGTCTAGCTTTCATTCCGAGCGCCGTAATTTTCCTTCTCTCATACCGATTTTTTGATTCCCCATTACCCTTGAAACGGCAAGCAATTTACATATCAGCGATTGCCGTTTCAACTGTAGCTTTTTCCGTTTTTGTCTATTATTATTTTTCTCTGCAGGGAAGTAACTTCATTTCAAATTATCTGGACTTTTTTGCGGACGAGCTTGTCGTCTTTTCACTCGGCGCTCTCGCGGTGTTTGTTCCGGGCATTCTTCAAAAAAAATACTCAAAGCAAATTATTTTTATAAGCCTATTCCTATTCCTGCCTTTTCTTTACATTCTCATATACGCTCCTACGACTCAATTCAGATATATCTTTCCTCTGTTTCCTCTGATGGTAATTCTCGCTTCGTTCTCGCTTTGGCGTCTGGCGCACATTATTTTCAAGGATATTTATCACACAAAGCGAGAAATGGTAGCTTTTACTTTTATCATATTATTTGCTCTGCCAAGCCTCTCTTTTTTACCCAAAAGTTTTTATGGGCTTGAGAATGGATCTCCCCAGCCCGACTTTAAAGATGCTTTTGGATTCATTCAAAAAACTGCCTCCAAAAACGATATTGTCATATCGCCATATGCTCATATGACCAAACTTTTTCTCGGGCAGGGAGGTTATTGGCTAAAGACATCCATCAATGGAATTCCGGACAACCTCAAGAGATCAATAGTAAACGGCGGGGATTATTATGTCGGCGCTCCCGTGATAGAAGATTTGGAGAATCTCAAACGAATTTCAAGTGAAAATCATGGATTTGTGCTCGCGAATTTCACCATGAAAGTCAGACTGCCTGATATATACGCTTTTCTCAATGCCGACCCAAAGTTTCGGATGACATACAAATCATTCGCGCCGAATCGG
>JBBTTH010000006.1:0-2547 GCA_038064295.1 Patescibacteria group bacterium | reverse complement strand
CGTCTTCGACTGGTTTGACTACTGGTGGTTTGCTGGCCTCGCAAGTTAGAACTTAGGTCTTGGTCACTTTGCATTTTGTGCACTTTGACCTTTGATCTCACAGCCTCGTACGCAAGTACGAGGCTGTTTTCTATTTGTGGTAATATTCTTTGTGGTAGTAGGCGAATCATGCTGGCGGTCAAGGCTACCAGCGGCCGAATCCAGTATCCATGAACTGAGAGCGTTTGCGATTACGGTTTCGAACGGAGGGTTCATGTAGACACTTCAAAAAAATGAAGATACTTGGTGTAGAATGCTATGGCATTGTGATGCCGAATACAATTCAACCCAGAGATCATTCAAAAAATTTCGATGGGTGGTGGCATGGAAGGCATTTTGCACATAACGACCACCTTCAACCTCTGGAACGATGAGCGCAATGTGAACGTCAACCGCAACGACAACGACTGGAATGACAACTGGTGGTTTGCTGGCCTCGCAACTCTCTTTATTTCTCTCCTGCTTTTGTAGGAGAGTTTTGTTTTACAATCTGTCCATACCATCCGCCGAGATTTTTACCAATTTCTTCAAGCTTCACCGATAATGCGATATACTTCTCGTCATCAAGGGACTTTGTTTCCCAAAGAATCATCAGTAATATTTTTAACGCATCCAGTTTCTTGATTGATAATCGCACATACGGTGATTTTTCTTCTCGAGAGAGAAAAGTGGCGGCGGCAATTGCTTCTATTATCTCCACAAATAATGAGTCTATGCGATATCCAAAAGAATGTCTGTGGTGTTTCGGTAATTCTCTATAAAATTCATGCCAGAACAAATAAGCATCTTTGACCTTGTGCATAACCGGCAAAATTCCGTGGGGGGGGGCGCTTCATAGGTTCTGGCCGAATGAAATTTTGTCATGCTTATAACGATATCATTTCTATTGAAAACTTGCTTTTGGCATGGAAAGAATTTATTCGAGGAAAACATAAACGTAAAGACGTGCAAATATTTGAGAGAGATTTGATGGAAAATGTTATTTCTCTTCACGATGATTTGGTGTCCAAGTCTTATGAGCATCTGTCTTACGAATTTTTTAGGATTTATGATCCCAAACTCCGTGATATACACAAAGCTAGTGTGAGAGACAGATTATTACACCATGCCCTCTATAGGAAGCTCTACTCGTTTTTCGACGGGAAATTCATAGCGGATTCATTCTCGTGTCGTTTAAACAAAGGAACACATAAAGCTATGAATAGATTTCGATCATTTGCCTATAAAGTTTCTTTAAATCATACGAGAACTGTCTGGATTTTAAAATGTGACATCAGGAAATTTTTTGCATCCATAGATCAGGAGATTTTGATCAAACTCCTCGCTAAATATATTTTTGACAGGGATATTTTGAGTCTACTATCAAAGATTATTAAAAGTTTTTCTGGAATGAGAGCAGGTGTAGGTTTACCTCTTGGTAATCTAACCTCACAGCTTCTTGTAAATATTTATATGAATGAGTTTGATCAATACATAAAACACAGAATTAGGGCAAAAAACTACATTCGTTATGCAGATAATTTTGTGATTTTTTCACATGACAAAAAACAATTATACGAAATGCTCCCGGCTATTCAGAAATTTCTATTTGAACATTTGCGACTATCGTTACACCCAAATAAAATATCAATTTATACTATTGCATCAGGAATCGACTTTCTCGGATGGGTCCATTTTCCTAATCATCGTGTCTTACGAACCACTACCAAGAAAAGAATGTTCAAAAACATTAAAATAAAAAAAGCCAAAGCTGAAACGGTACAGTCGTATCTCGGCCTTGTGAGTCATGGTAATAGTTGGAAGTTGCAACAACAAATTCAGAGTATTGCCAATAAAGCTTTTTTGAGCGTATAATAAGTGAAGTCATGTCAAAAAACACTGCAAAATTGGTCAAAAACAAGAAATTTCCTGTCTTTGTTGAGAAAGATGAGGATGGCTTTTATATTGTTGAATGTCCTATTTTTAAAGGCTGTTATTCTCAAGGAAAGACTTTAGATGAAGCCTTGGTGAATATTCGCGAAGTGATAGATCTCTGTCTTGAAGAAAAAAATAATATTGAAAAAATTACATCTTTTTTTCCTCAAGATTTTAGTTTACACACAATAACTGTCTAAACACCATGCCGAAACCTCCCCTTTGGCACTACAAAAAAGTCATCAAAGTCTTGGGAGAGTTTGGTTATGTAAAAGCTAGACAAAAAGGCAGTCACATCCGTCTGTCTAATCCCGATAGAGACTCGGTTACTATTCCTGCGCATAATCCTGTCGCTCGTGGCACTCTACGCAAGATTCTCCGTGATGCTGATTTAACTATTGAAAAGTTTTTGGGAGGTAGAGAATAAAAAAATCACTTGTTGTGTTTTGGGCACACAATATATTACCCAAAAAGCTGTATAGAATTCAGTATCTTTACAAAATACTATATTAGTTGTACACTTTACAGATATTAGTTCTCCTAAATTCCACCCTCAATTAGGACACTCACATTTTTAATACTCTTAATGATACC
>JBBTTH010000005.1:0-1000 GCA_038064295.1 Patescibacteria group bacterium | reverse complement strand
TAACGCCGACGATTCAATTTCCGCCGGCCTTCCAGAAACACCGAATGCAACTTTTGGAAGCAATGATATTTTTATATCTGTTTTTAACTCCTCTGGCACTTACCAGTGGGGAAAGAGGCTTGGAGGGACAGATTCAGACGATGCGCCTGGGGTTGCAACCGATTCTAACAATAATGTTATTGTTACAGGATATGTTGTTGCACTAGCTGGATATAGCGCTGATTTTGACGGAGATGGTTCCATTTCTGCCGGCCTGCCGGAAACAGGAGCAGCGACTTATAGCGGCGATTATGATGTTCTAATATCTGTTTTTAACTCCTCTGGCACTTACCAATGGGGTCAAAGATTAGGTAACACCAGTGCGCTTTTTTATTCTTACGGAATTAGCATAACTGCAGATTCTAATAATCGGATAATCTCTTGCGGTCTTTCTGGCGGAAATATTGATCTCGATGGTGATGGTTCAATCTCTGCCGGCCTGCCGGAAACAACAACGGGAACTTACGGAGGCAATGATATTTTTTTAGCAGTTTTTAATCCCCCAGATACCACCCCGCCTGTTCCTTCCAGTATCAGTCCTGCCTCTGCTTCCACTATCACCGACACCACGCAAACTATTACTTTTACCACAGACGAGAATGCCACATGCTATTTGTCTTTGGACGGCGATGAAGCATACGCAGATATGGCGGATGATACCCTTTGCACAGGCGGTGGCACAACCTCCCAGTCCTGTACCACCCCAGACCTTGGAGCTGATGGCTCAAAGAGCGTGTACATTGCCTGCACAGACGGAACGAACGCAGATACGGCGCTCACCAACGAGGGTTTGACTTACACATTAGACACCACCCCGCCCGCCCCCACAGTTACCGCAGTCGGAGGAGACACCGCTTCAACTTGGTCAACCTCTGACACATCTCCTTTAATCACTCTTACCCTTAATGAAAACGGAGACTGTTATGCAAGTGAAACAGACGAAGCCTATGACGATATGTCA
>JBBTTH010000004.1:0-15992 GCA_038064295.1 Patescibacteria group bacterium | reverse complement strand
AAAACCGGTTTGTTTCTAGGCGACGCTTTTACACAGGTCAGAGAAGTGAAAGACGCGCGCATCACTTCCCTTTTCGGCAAAAAAATCTACTTTGGCGATACGACCCAGGCAAAAGCCAAAAATCCAGATGAGGAACACATCGTCATAGAAGCTGACCCATACGCAAAAAACGCCATCGGCATCTCCGGCCTCGTACTGCGGGGCGCGGGCCTGGACACTTCAATCCTCCTCCCGAAAGCGGCAAATCTGGCTCTGACCGGAACTCCGCCGGACAAAACCGACATTCTGCTACCTCCCGGCGGTCGCGCCATCATAGTTTCCGGCCGTTCGCCCATAGGAACGTCTTTCAGAGTGAACAAGTGCTCCGGCTACCTGGACCAATTCCAAAAATACGTTCCCAACCTGGACAGGAGCTGTCCGTATCCTACGGATGAATTGAAATTATACGGCCCGGCGGGAGAAGCGACCTGCGCCGAATTCGTGGAGAGAATTCCGCGCTGTAAAATTTTCCAGGGCGCGCCGTCAAAGGCCCTGTCAAATGCTTGCGTGAACTTCCTGGCGGAAAAATTGAACTATAACGCCTGCGTCGCCAATCATAAGAAAGACGCGGATTTCTATTCAAAAGAATGGAGACTGTTTCTGAACCAACAAAACGAGCTCTGGCGCAACGAAAGCGAAATTATCCGTCTCATGGATGCCGAGAATACCGTCCTAGACGCCGTCACTTATTAGTATTAGTCATCAAACCAGCGATACAGGACGATACCTGCGGAAACGGAAACATTCAAGGATTCTTTCCTGCCCCCCATCGGTATTTCAGCGATGATGTCGGACTTTTGGAGCAGGAATTTTGAAATCCCCGATACTTCCGCGCCGAAAATCACCAGGCATCTGTTCTTCGGCTTTACTTTTTTGTAATCCAAGGAATTTTTTGATTGCTCAACGGAGATAATCTCAAAGCCTTCTTTTTTGAGACGAGAGAGCACGATGCCGGGATTTTTCACATATTCCCAAGCCACACTCCTCTCTGCACCGAGCGCGCATTTTGCAAAATCTCCCCGCGCGTTTCCAAAACGATCAACAGGTGTCGGCGTATAACCGGACAAAATAATCTTTGAAACCCCCATCGCGTCAGCCGTCCGAAAAATCGCCCCGACATTGTATACGGAGCGAATATTGTGGAGTAGTAGAGAAATCTCTTTTTTTTCTGTTTTTTTCATTATATGCAGAGTTTATACAAGAGATTGGTTTTCTTCAAGGTGATAGGGTTTTCATTGAATGATATACTTTTTTTATGGAAATCAAATCTATTCTCACAAACCGTTCTGGCCAGGTTTTAAAAGTTGTCTATAAAGATATAAACAACAAGAAAGACCTCAGTGGTAAAAAAATTAACGTGGTACACGCTTATTGTTTTTATAAAGATAAGTTAGTAATTGTTTATTCTAAAAAGAAAGACTATTGGACTCCTCCAGGTGGTAAGGTGGAAAAGAATGAAGATCTTGAATCCGCAATAATAAGAGAAGTAAAAGAAGAAACAAATATGAAAATTCTCTGCCAAAATTTTATTGATTATCAAGATATAAGCGAACCCCAGGGTTTAGTGTCGCAAACACGTTCAGTTTGTCTTGTAGAACCTCATGGTGATTTCATTTCAGATCCAGATGGAGATATAACGGAAATAAAATTAATTAAACCTGAAGACTATAAAAAATATATTAACTGGGGAAAAATAGGTGACCATATTATGAAAAGAGCACTGAGAATCAAAGATGAGATGGAATTTAAATGAGTGTCCGCCCACCAGGAATCGAACCTGGGACCCTCTCCTTAAAAGGGAGCTGCTCTGCCGACTGAGCTATGGGCGGCTGAAACAAAGTGAATAATAACAAGAAGACGCATACAAGTAAATTTATATATCGAGCATCAGTTTTTCCAATTCTATTTCAAAATCAGCCTCGCCTCTGTGGGCTTCGTGGTACATGCGGGACAGTTTTGACAGGAGAGATTCTACTTCTTCCTTTTTCCAGTTTGAAAGATAGCGCTTGGCCTTATTGTAAACAAACAGGTTCAGTCCTGCCTCGCTTGCATTCCTGGTTTTGGAAGCCAAGGTGAGCGATTTGGCTTGCCACCAGAGGATACCGTGAATCTCTTCGGGCACGGCGTCTCCGTCCATAGCGTCGCGAAAAAGAATCCAGAGTTTTTTCTTGTCGCGCGAACCGAGGGCGTCCGCCAGAGGAAAAAAATTTGATTTTTCGGCTGGAGTTTCTTCGTCCAGGACATATTCCTGGATTTTCTCGGCTCCCTTTTCCAGCTTTTTCAAAATATCCCTTGTCAGTTTGCCTTCAAAAAAAATAAAAATGTTCGGCGAATCGGCTACAGCGTCTATTTTTTCCAGAACGATATTCCAGGTATTCTTGTTTTCAAGCACGCGGTCCATGAAAATAATCTGTTTGTTTTCAAAGAGCCCTTGAGATTGAGTGAGTTCCAGAAGCTTGTCTTCCGTCACGTCTTCGGCGGTCAAAATGCCTGCCGCCGCGCCCGGTTTTTTTCCTTTTAGAGCTTCAAATAGAGCGCGAGATTTCTCGCGAGCTTTTTCTGTGTCGGTTCCGTAAATGACGTACAGCATTTTATTTTCATTTCTTATCTAATCGTCTCCATCTCTCCCCAATTATCGCCCGCCTTGGCGTCCGCCACTATGGTGATGCCGCGGATGTCTTTTGGCGGAATAACGCCTTCCATTATTTTCTTTATATGCGGCTCGATTTTTTTGACGACATTCTCGCGCGCTTCGCAGACGATTTCATCGTGGACCTGCATGAGCATGTGGACATCTCTTTCAAGCTTTTCCCTCTTTATATATTCATCTATGCGAATCATGGCGAGCTTTGCAATGTCCGCTTCTGTGCCCTGAATCGGCGCGTTTATAGCCATCCTCTCCGCGGATGAGCGGACAAAAGGCAGTTTGGATTTGATACCCTCAAAATAGCGGCGTCTGCCGAAATAGGTTTCTGTATAGCCCCTCTGCGCCGTTTCCATCTTTACCCGTTCCAGATAATCCCTCAGTCCGGAAAATTTCTCAAAATATTCATTGTAAAATTTCTGGGCCGTGGCGCGGTCGGTGCCCAGATTGGCGCGCAGAGCTCTGACCCCCATGCCGTACATGACGCCGAAATTTATGACTTTGGCCTGCCTCCTCATGTCCCTCGTCACTCTGTCAGTCGGCACGCCGAAAACTTGTGAGGCAACGGCTGCATGGACATCCTCGCCTTTCTGAAATATGTCTATGAGTTTCCGGTCGCCCGACAGGAACGCCGCGATACGCAATTCTATCTGAGAATAATCAAAAGAAACTATTTTCCACCCCTTTTCCGCAATAAAAGCATTCCTAATCCGCCGGCCGAGTTCCGACTTGTTCGGAATATTCTGGATGCTCGGATTTTCCGTAGCCATCCTGCCAGTCGTGGAACCCGATTGTATGAAAGTGGGATGAATGCGCGAATTTTCGTCCAGAAGTTTCGGAATGGCGTCTATGTACGTGCCCAGCAGTTTCGCCAGCTCGCGGTATTTCAGAATTTCATCGATAATCGGATGCTCTCCGGCCAGTTTTTCAAGTTCCGACTCCTTTGTGGACAGCGCTCCGCCGGCCGTCTTCTTCTGGCCCTTGGTTTTGAGGCCTAGTTTTACATAGAGAATCTCCGAGAGCTGTTTCGGCGAAGCGATGTTGAACTCCGTATCGGCAAGCCGCCATACGCTTTTTTCCAGAGCTTCCAGTTCTTTCCTGTATTCAAGCCCGAGTTTTTCCAGATACGTCTTGTCTATCTTTATGCCAAACTCTTTCATCTCGTCAACTATAGGCATGAGCGGTTTTTCTATTTCCTCCCATATTTTTTCAAGCTCGCGTCTTTTTATTTCTGTTGCCAGAGCTTTGTGGGCGTCGTCAAACGTTTTTGAGTCGGCAAAGGCCATGATGTCCTCAAGTTTTGGGTTTGTGATATTTGAGTTTATGAGCCAGAGCATGATGGCCGCTTCTCTCTGCTTTTGTTCATTTACTGACCCGCCCGCGACGAGGACTCTTCCTCCCGATGGCTCTATTCCGGCCTCTTTTGACACATTCTGGCCGAGGATATTTTTGAGCCGTGCGGCCATGGTCCTGAATTCCAGCTCTGTGAAAAGTTTTGAGGCTTTTTCCGTATTTATAGCCTCTCTCCAAGTTTTCTCCGGAAGTTTCCAATCTATAGGGGCGTCTCGACGGATGGTGGCCAGCACTTTTGAAAATTCTGCCTCCTCTCTGCCTCCCTCCAGGAGCTCAATTATGCGATCCGTAATACCTGCTTTCTTGAATTGCTCCCTGCCTTTTTTCAGAGCTTCATAAATTCCGTCAATCCTGCCGAATTTTGTTATGAGGACGGTCGCCGTTTTTTCGCCTATACCTTTTATGCCTATAATGTTGTCGCTCGGGTCTCCGCGGAGACCTTTGTAGTCCGGCAGGAGCTCCGGCCCAAAGCCGAAACGTTCTTTTACGGCTTTTTCATCATAGATAATCGTGTCCTTTATACCCTTTTTCAGGGTATAGACGCGCACTTTTTCGCCCGAGACCAGCTGGAGCGTATCCATGTCTCCCGAAGCGATGATGACTTCCAAAGTTTTGTCTTTTTTCGTCTTCTCCACGATGGTGCCGAGAATATCGTCGGCTTCAAAACCTTCGCGGTCATATACGGGAATACCGAGAGCGCTGAAAATATCGCGGCTACGGATAATCTGCGCGATCAGTTCATCGTCTGTCTTGGCCCGGCCGGCTTTATATTCCTTGTACGCTTGGTGCCTATGGGTTGGCTTTGGCAGGTCATATGTAGCCACAATGTAGTCCGGTTTCAGTTTTTCTATAATGCCGAGGAGCATGACGGACAGACCGTACAGGGCCCCGGTTGCCTCGCCCTTTGATGTCGCAAAATCAGGCAGGGCGTGATATGCCCGGTGCAGTATGGCGTGAGAATCCAGGAGGATGAGGCGTTTCATCCCTTAATTAAACACTATTTCTCGAGTATTCTCATCTATGTGAGAAAAAAAGATTTTGACGGCGTTTTCTGGCAGAATATGACCTATGTTTTCTGGCCATTCTATGAGAATTATGTTTCCGGGGTCTTCCAAGAGCCTGTCCCAGCCCAATTTCTCCATTTCTTCTCCTTTTTCCAGACGATACGCGTCCACATGTATGAATTTTTTAAAAGGAAATCTTTTTGAATCCAAACTATGGCTTTTCATAATGACAAAAGTCGGACTTGTCACTCCCCTCTCATGTACGCCGAATGCTCCAGCAAATGCTTTTGCAAATGTGGTCTTGCCGGAGCCGAGATTGCCGGAGAGTGCGACTACAAGAGCCCTGTCGGTATGCGAGACGACTTTTTTGGCAAAGCTATGAGCTATTTTTTTGGTTTCTTCCGGACTTTTTGAAATCATGGAGAAAGTATAGCAATAGTTGGGAGAAGACCACATATGTGTGGTCTTCTCCATGTCATGCTAAAATGTTTTCATGACCGTTACTTTCGACGAAGAAAAACAAGGCAAGAAACTGGGCGAATTCATGCGCCGAGAAGAAGAAGACCTGGCCCAGATAGTGGCCGGCCGCGAGGGACTGGAATACGTCGACCTCGCTCCCGTGCCTATAAACATGGACGCCTTGCGCGTCGTGACAGAAGCGGAAGCGCGCGAGGCAAAAATCGCCCCATTCAGCCTCATAGGCAAGCGCGTAAAAATCGCTGTCATTTCCCCTCTCAATGAAAAAACAAAGAAAGCCGTTGATGCCATCGTTTCGAGGGGCTATGAAGCGGTCCTCGCCGTAGCCAGTCCCGTGAGCTTGGAAAAAGTCTGGTCCCGCTATGGCGACCTCTCGTATTCAACAGAAACAAAAGCCGGCGCCCTGGACATATCCAGCGAAGATATCAGGACTTTCATAAGCAAAATCAAAACCATAGAGGACGTAAAGAAAAACATAGAAGAAATTCTCAAACTGAAAAAGGGCTTTCGCATATCAAAAATTCTGGAAATTGTCATGGCCGGAGGCCTGGCCACAAAAGCCAGCGACGTTCACATAGAGCCCGAAGAGGATTATGTGCGCTTGCGCTACCGTCTGGACGGTATGCTCACCGACATCATGACTTTTGACCTGGAAACCTTTAATCTGCTCCTCTCCCGTGTAAAACTGCTCTCCGGACTCAAACTGAACATAAAATCGGAGGCTCAGGACGGCAGGTTTTCGGTAAAAATCGGCGATGAGGACATAGAAATCCGCACATCAATACTCCCCGGTGCCTATAACGAATCCGTGGTGATGCGCCTGCTCAATCCGAAATCAATTCAGGTGCCTCTGGAAGAACTCGGCATTTCGAAAAAACTTCTGGGACTGATCGCGAGAGAAATTTCCAAGCCGAACGGCATGGTCCTCACTACGGGTCCGACAGGGTCGGGAAAAACGACGACTCTCTACGCCTTTTTGCGAAAAATCCACACCTCCGGCGTCAAAATTATCACCATAGAAGACCCGATTGAATATCATCTGCCGGGCATCGTCCAGACACAGGTGAATAGCGAAAAAAATTACACTTTCAACCTCGGATTGCGCTCCGCCCTGCGCCAGGACCCTGACGTAATCATGATTGGTGAAATCCGCGACTCTGAAACGGCCCAGACTGCGGTCAATTCCGCCCTGACAGGCCACCTCGTTTTTTCAACTCTCCACACAAACAGTGCCGCAGGCGCCATCCTCCGCCTCATAGACCTCGGCGTAAACCCCAGAGTTATTTCCAGCGCTATAAACATCACTCTAGCTCAACGTCTCGTACGCAGACTCTGTCCCGCCTGCAAAAAGGAAGAAGTCCTGTCGGGCAGGGACAAGGAAAGAATAGAAAAAATCATTGCCTCAATCGTGGACAAAGAAGAGATTTCGGAAAACCGGAATGCGTACTGGAAACCCGTCGGATGCGCGGAATGCAACAAAACCGGCTACAGAGGCCGCATAGGCATATATGAAGGCATTCTCATCACGGAGGAAATAAACAAGGCCATAGAATATTCAACGAGCGAAAGGGAGATTGACAAGGTGGCGACAAGTCAGGGAATATTGACTATGCTCCAGGACGGCGTCCTGAAAATTTTGAAAGGCGTCACTTCGTTTGAGGAATTGGAGAGAGTTATAAGCATAGAAGATTAAATATGACATCAAATATAGACATAAGTCGCAAAATCAAGGAACTCGAAGGAGAAATGGACAGAATTGCCCTCCGACATCAGCAAAAACAGTCCGATATTTCGAGAATTAAAGACGGTATAAGAGATAGCGAAAGAGCGTTGGAAGCCGAAATACAGAAATTGAAACAAGAAACGGAGAGAGATTTGTCCAGGAAACGCAGAGACTTTCAAAAATTAGAAGAAGAACTCAAGGAAATTGAACGTGAAGACAAGGAACATAATCAAGCACTCGATGTGTTCAATCGTGATCTCACACAAGCGTTACATGAGCAACAAGATAAGAGCACAATACATAAAAAATCAGGACTTTTCTAACAGGTTTTTTTGTGTTATTTCTTTTTCGGGCTATTGCGCGGGAGAATATGAGGAGTAGTATGAAAAAAGAAAACCGCTTTTCAGAAAAGCGATATTTCACGGAGTTCCAGGACATAAATCTCTAAGCAATACTTGCAGATGTGCATCTAAAGTTAAGCAGAGTTCAGAGGATGGCCCCAGTATGAACCGGAGTCCAAACCAGAACGTCCCGAGAATATCAACTAGTAAACCAAAGGTTTAATTGCTTAGAGATTTATATTCTGGAGCCGAATATTTCAATAATCTTCATACAAATCAATTTTGCCATCTTAGCACAAAGCACCATATATGTCAAGGATATTAAAACAATCCGAATCCGGCGCAAAAAATAAGGCTCAAAACAAGCCTGTTTTGGAAAACGATGAACTTTTTCTGGATACCACTCTGCGCCCGTCCAAATGGGACGAATATGTCGGCCAAAAGAGCATAAAAGAAAATCTCTGGGTGCTCCTGCGGGCGGCGGCGGAGAGGAAGCATCCGCCGGAACATATACTCTTTTATGGCCCTCCCGGCCTCGGCAAGACCACTCTCGCCCATCTCATCGCCAAGGAAACTGCTTCCCAATTGAAAGCCACTTCCGGTCCGGCTATAGAAAAAATCGGTGACTTGGCGTCTATTCTCACAAATCTAGCGCCCGGCGACATACTCTTTATAGACGAAATCCACCGTCTGAATAAATCCATAGAGGAAGTGCTCTATCCGGCCATGGAATCCGGTTCTCTGGACATCATCATAGGCAAAGGGCCGTCAGCGAGGACAATTCAGCTGGAACTTCCGCCGTTTACCCTGCTAGCCGCCACCACCCGCATCGCTCTCCTGTCAGCTCCATTGCGCTCTAGATTCTCCGGAGGCACGTTTCGCCTAGAATTTTATTCCGACGAGGAAATTCAACAGATAATAAATCGCTCGGCAAAACTACTGAAGATAAAAGTGGATGAAAAATCGTCCAAGAAAATAGCTGAGAGGAGTCGTTTTACGCCCCGCACGGCAAATTTTCTCCTCAAACGCGTCCGCGACCTGGCTCAAGTGGAAAAAGTGCCTGTTTCCGTTGAAATCGTGGACCGCGCTCTCGCTATGCTCGGCATAGATGAACTCGGCCTCACTCAAAACGACCGCGACCTCCTCAAAACCATCATAGAAAAATTCAACGGCGGGCCTGTCGGTCTCAACACTCTCTCCGCATCCTTGTCCGAAGAAGAAGCAACCGTCGAAGAAGTCCACGAGCCCTACCTCCTCCAGCTCGGCCTTATAGAACGCACTCCACGCGGCAGAAAAGTCACGGAAAAAGCCTGGGGGCATCTGAAAATCACGAAAGATAAGAACAGGAAACTTTTGTAATACATCCGCCATGTCCGGTCACAACAAATGGTCGCAGATAAAGCACAAGAAAGCCAAAACGGACGCTCATAAGTCAAAACAATTTTCAAAATTATCACGGCTGATAACAGAAGAAGTGCGAAAGGCGAAAGGCAATGGAAACGCTCCGGGAGTCCGTACGGCAATTGAACGCGGGCGAGCGGTAAATATGCCGAATGACGCGATAGACAGAGCCATAAAAAAAGCAACCGAGAGTTCCGAAGGTTTGGAGATGGTCACATATGAAGCATACGGTCCAGGCGGCTGCGCCATGATTATAGAAGTCTTCACCGCAAACAAAAATAAAGCCGCGCAGGAGATAAAACACATACTCGTCCGCAATAATCATCCCCTCGCTTCCCCCGGCAGCGCTTCGTGGACCTTTAGGAGAGAAGGAATTCAGTGGATACCTACCACGACGGTCGCTCTAGGAGATGCCGACCTAGCTCTCCTAGAAAAATTGGTTGACGAATTGGAAGACAACGAGGAAGTGCAGGAAGTTTTCACCAACGTGGAGTAAAATTGAGTCATGAGAATTATCGCCATAGACCCGGGATACGGACGCCTCGGCATCGCCGTGCTGGAAAAAGAAAAACGAGGAAAGGAAACGCTCGTTTACTCGAATTGTTTTAAAACTGACAAAAAATTGGAACACTTTGAGAGGCTCGGGTTAATCGGAAATGAGATTGAAAGAGTGATTATGGAGCACAAACCGGAAGTATTGTGTCTTGAAACACTTTTCTTCAGTAAAAACCAAAAGACCGCTATCACCGTCGCGGAGGCCCGCGGCGTGATACTTTTCCAGGCTTCAAAACACAACCTGAAAGTCTATGAGTACGGTCCGGGACAGATAAAGGTGGCCGTCACGGGCTATGGCAAGAGTGATAAAGCCGCAATGCTCGGCATGGTAGGAAAACTCCTGAAAATAGACAGAAAAACCGCCTATGATGACGAATATGACGCCATTGCCGTCGGTCTCACATGCCTCGCTGTGGAGAAATTCGCACCCTGAAAATTTGCTTTACTTTTCCACAGGCGTGGTCGCTTGCAAAGATAATCCTATTTGCTACAAATAGAGCACCTGTAAACAAAAGTCGTATGCCACGAAACAAAACCATGAGGGAAGAAACTCGCGGGACCGGTGTTCGCGAGAAGGAAGAAGAAAAAGAAACAGAAGAAGAGGACCTTAGTCCCAAAAAAGTCGCCTCGGATGACGACGAGGTAATCGTTGGGAATGTGGAAGACCCGCTCCCGGCCGAGGAGACGGATGAAGACGACCCTCTCACCGATTTTATGTCGGAAGAAGAGAGTTGGTAATAAAAAACAAAGAAGCGAAAGGAAGTCTGCGGGCGAAGACTTTCGGAGGTGAGGGTTTGTCGGGGACAAACCCGCAAGAGGCGTCCGAGAACGAGACGGCTCGCCAGCAGGCGAGAACGTTGTGCTGAGCGAGCAGACTTCCTTTCGCTTTTTTGCCGTTTTTTATCTAATCCGAATCTTCAAGAAATTATGCTGCCCGTATCTCAAATCCATATCGCATTCAATTTTTCCGTCAAAATTTTCTATCGCTCTGCCGGATTCCATATCCTTGACCGCACCATCCGAAACGAGACGCCTGAAGACCGTCCGCGAGCCGGAAATCCGATTGTCGACAAAGGCATCTATATAAGTCGTCCCCTTCCGAACAAAAATCTCCCGGGCGAGAGTCGGCATCACACCGGGTCTTCTGGACGAAAATACCGATATGAAAGATTCCCGGGCAGACTTTGCAACTTGCGAACCGTGGTATAGAGCGACAACCGCTTCTGCCAGACGTAATTTAGCGTCGCGGGGATTGCCTCCGCCGACCAGGAATTCTTTCTCTTTGGCTACATTTTTATCCGCCACGTCCGTGCACAGTTCAAAACCGGGAACAATCAGACTGTCGGGCCAGCTCATGATTTTACCAAACATATCCTGCGCCGTGTCGGTTAGTGTAATCATATTTCCTTCCGTTTTCCCCATCTTGACCCCCGATGAGTCGGTGAGCAGTTTCGTGGCAATGACAAATTTTTCTTTATTCCTCATCACTTTCATCAAATCCCGGCCGGCGAGCATGTTGAAAGTCTGGTCGTTGCCGCCGATTTCCGCATCCACGTTCATAGCCACGCTGTCATAACCCTGCATGAGTGGATAGAGAAACTCATGAATAAATGTCGGCTTGCCTTCTTCCGCCCTCTTTCGAAACATATCCCTCTTCAGCATCTGGTCAACGGTCATTTTTGAAGCGAGATTTAGAACATCCTCAAAATTCATTTTGGAGAGCCATGAGCTATTGTATTTTATCTCCGCTTTGTTTTTGCCGCTAAAAGAGAGAAATATGGAGGCCTGTTTTTTGTAAAGTTTCAGGTTTGAAAGCACTTCTCTCTTTGTCAGTTGCTTTCTCACCGCCAGTTTGTCCGATGGGTCGCCAATCATGGCCGTAAAATCACCAATGAGCAAGATTACTTTGTGTCCCATTTTCTGAAGTTTTGAGAGTTTCAGGAGGGGAATCGCATGGCCTATATGGAGAGTTGGCCCGGTCGGGTCAATACCCAGATAAATGGACAGTTTCTTGCCGCTTGCGAGTGCCGAAGCGAGACTTTCCTTTGATGGAAAGATATTTTCTACGCCCCGCGACAGGAACCGCTCAACTTCGTTCATAACTACACTTTATCACAGGCCTTTTCCCCTGTCTTGTAGCCATATAAATTTCCTGATATGTTAGAGACTGCATGGAAAAAAGTTCTCTTCATCACCCGCGCCGACATTTGAAATCGTTCATCCGTCACACAAAAGCTCATACAAAGAAGGATATCGCCGCCATTCTTACTTCCCTCGTTTTTATTTTAACCGGCCTTGGCATTTTCTGGATATCTTCTTTCCGATTGCCCGACTTATCGTCCTTTGAGCAGAGAAAAGTGAGCGAATCCACAAAGATATACGACCGGACAGGAAAGGTCTTGCTTTACGACATGAATGCCGGCGTAAAGAGAACCATTGTCTCTTCGGAAAATATCTCTCCTTATATAAAAAAGGCTACAGTTGCCATAGAAGACGAGGACTTTTACGACCATCGCGGCATAAAAATCACTTCTATCGTCCGGGCTACGCTCGCCAATCTGGTTTCCGGCAAATTCAGCCAAGGCGGTTCAACCATCACCCAGCAAGTCGTAAAAAATACCTTGCTAACTCAGGAAAAAAAAATCTCCCGCAAACTCAAGGAATGGGTTCTGGCCTCCAAATTGGACAAGGCTCTGTCCAAAGACAAAATTTTAGAAATTTATCTCAATGAAAACCCCTATGGCGGCAACATGTATGGCATAGCCGAGGCCTCCAAACGATTCTTCGGCAAAGAACCCAGAGATGTGACGCTCGCCGAAGCTGCTTATCTGGCCGCCATTCCTCAGGCGACTTCATACTATTCGCCGTACGGTAGCCATGTGAAAGAACTGGAAGCGCGCCAGAAATTGGTCCTGGAAAAAATGCTTAAAAACGGATTTATAACCGATATTGAATATAAAAAAGCCATGACAGAGAGAGTTCTGCTCCAGCCGCAGGAAAAATTCGGCATTAGGGCTCCTCATTTTGTTTTTTTTGTCAGAGATTATGTTGAAAATATTTTAGGCATGGATTCCCTGGATGAAGGCGGATACGGAGTGATAACGACTCTGGATATGAATCTGCAGGAGCAGGCGGAAGAATTGGTAAGGAAAACGGCGTTGTCAAACGAAAAAAATTTTAATGCAAAAAATGCCGCTTTGGTGGCTCTGGACCCAAAAACGGGAGATATTCTGTCCATGGTTGGCTCGCGCGATTATTTTGACACCGATATAGACGGCCAGTTCAACGTCGCCACTGCGCCGAACCGCCAGCCGGGCTCTACCATGAAGCCTATCGTTTACGCGGAAGCTTTTATAAAGGGCTACACACCAGAGACAGTTCTCTTTGACCTGCCGACTTCCTTCGGCACGGAATGCGACCTGGAAGGCAAGCCTCTCCGCGCAGGAACCGACCCGAAAGTTTGTTACATGCCTCAAAATTATGACGAGAAATTCCGTGGCCCCGTGAGCTTGAGGGGAGCCCTGGCGCAATCCATAAACATTCCTTCCATAAAGACCCTGTATCTGGCCGGCGTGAGAGAATCGCTGGCTCTGGCCAAAGACATGGGTATAACCAGTCTCACAAATGCCGACCAATACGGCCTCACTCTGGTCCTCGGCGGCGGAGAAATTTCTCTGCTGGAAATGACCAGTGCCTACGGCGTTTTTGCTTATGATGGAAATCACCTCTCCCACCGCCCCGTTCTCCGGATATTTGATTCAAAGGGGAATGAAATAAAAATTCCCGCATCCAAGCAAAATCAGGCGATGTCGGCGAATGTGGCCAGGACTATTTCGGATATTTTATCGGACAATACGGCCAGAACTCCCGCTTATGGTCCGAATTCAGTCCTTTATTTTCCGAGCAGGGACGTGGCCGTAAAAACCGGCACCACGAACGATTCAAAAGATGCCTGGACTATAGGTTATACCCCGAATCTCGTCGTCGGCGTCTGGGCGGGCAACAACGACGCATCGCCGATGGTCAAAAAGGTGGCTGGCCAAATCGTCGCTCCTATGTGGAGTTCGTTTATGAAGGCGGCTTTGGACACAATTCCCGACGAGAGATTCATACCGCCCACCCCGGCGGATTCGTCCGTTTTGAAACCCGTCATGAAAGGCATATGGCAAGGCGGACAGACGTACACCATAGACAAAATTTCCAAGAAAATTGCCACTGAATTCACCCCACCGGAAACGAGACAAGAAATTCCAATCCAATCGGTGCATTCAATTCTCTACTGGGTGGATAAAAACGACCCTCTGGGACCTCCTCCGGTTAATCCTTCAAATGACTATCAATTTGGGCGCTGGGAGACTCCTGTGCGTCTCTGGGCGGCAGAACAAGGGCTCCCGGACCAGACAGACTTTGTCATACCGACGGCAATAGACGACATTCATACGGGAAAAAACTCATTTGTTGTTTCCATACAAAACACCGACCTGGCGAAAAAATACAATTTGGACGATGAGGTATCGATTTCTGTCTCGTCCGTGGGAAAATATCCAATCGTCGGGGCATTCCTCCATGTAAACGGTGTTTATATGACTACAGTTGAGAAATCGCCGTTTTTCTTCCACTTTTTTCCGCGCGAAATATCAAATATTCAGGAAACAAACAACATAAAAATAACAGCCCATGATTCCGTCTACAACAAAAGCGAAGTGGACGCCGCATTTTATGTGGCATTGGACAACTGACGATTAAGAGGCGGAGAAAAGTCCTGCCTTTCTATCGAACATCTGAAATCATCTTTTTTGGAAAATTTTTTCCGATATATTCGATAATCCGGTCTTTCTTCATAAAAACGATGGATTTGACCAGGGGATTGGTTTTGAGATAAAGTGTTCCTTTTCGCATCTCAAAGTCCACATTTTCCAGATTACAGACTTCTTTCAGGGCTTTTGTTATAACTTCCTTTTGAAAGGCGAAATCACCTTCCATATAGGCAAATTTTTGGAGGTATTCTGCAATATTAAACATGATACGAGTATACCCTGAACTTACTTATCTGTTCATTGGCATAACCAAATAAGAAAAAGACTTGTCGGATACTCCACGCATGACCAGAGGTTTGTTGGCGCCGCTGATGGAGATGGAAATGCTGTCGGAATCTATGGACTGAAAACAGTCGGCAATATATCTGTGATTAAAATTGATATCCACATCCTGGCCGGTAATGCTCGAATCCAGAGAATTGGTATATTCACCCACATCGCTGTTTTTAGTGGAAATAACGAATAATTTTTTTGAAGGAAGCGCTTTTACGTTTATCTGATTGAATTTATCGGAAAAAATCTGGGATGTCTTGAATGAATCAACGATATCCTGCTTTAAAACAATCACCTCTGTCACAAAAACTTTCGGCACAATCTGCTTATAGTCCGGAAATGTGGCGTCTATGACGCGCGACATGAGATAAATATCTTTTGTTTCAAAGGCTATTTGGTTCCTGTCAAAGAGAATTTTTACATCATCGGAGATATTTTCCAGGGTATGAATGATATCGACGACATTTTTTGCCGGAATAATAACTGAAGGAAAATCAATCGATTCTTTTATTTTTATTTTCTTTTCGGCCAGCCTGAACGAATCAGTTGAAACAAATATGAGGTCTTCGCTGTCTTTCCATATATACACGCTGGCCAATTCCGGTTTTACCATAGACAGAGAAGCGCTGTAAACGACAGATTTGAGACCTTTTATGAGTGATTTTGGACTCATTTCAACCGTTTTGTGGGTATTTAGTTTTGGTATGGAAGGAAAATCGTCAGAAGAATAGGTTTTTATCAAGGTATTATTTGATGATGTTTTCACGAGAATATTTCCATCTTTTGATTCCAGAACTATGTTTTTTTCTTTCGGCAAACCAGAGAGTAGAGCTGTCAGAACTACACCATGGATGGCAACCTCACCCGGTGCCTCTATTTTAGCCGGAATTTTGATTTCTATGCCGCAATCCAAATTTGTAGAGCGTATAGTGAGAAAATTTTTATCGGCGCAGAGATTTACACACGATAAAACCGGCATGGACAGATTTTTTCCGGTGAGCCTGTTAGCTTTGTTGACCGCTTCTATTAATTTTTCTTTAATGCACTCTATTTTCATATGTTCGGTATATCTCTTATTACTGTATATAAGACTATTATTACTATTACAAGCTAGGATATGTGCATATCCGCCAGAGTGTTACGGGATAAGGTTTTTTTTGATTCATATTTTTTAAAACTGTTGATTATTCGTTTTAAAATAATAACAACTTTTTTATTTTTTGTTTTTTTGGAGAACCTATCAGATTTTTTCCCTCATCAATCCATCTCTTTTCCACAAGTTATCAGGAGATGAGTGAGCGGATGTGATTCAGTTCCTGGAGCAATGGCTGGTTTGACTTTATATCTTCTTTGACTTTTTCGCAA
>JBBTTH010000003.1:0-9702 GCA_038064295.1 Patescibacteria group bacterium | reverse complement strand
CGCCTGCGGAGGTTCTCGCCCGGCACATTCGGCTTTTTTATTTTGTATTTCTTTTGCCCACGCACCCATTGCTTTATTTGTACTTTAGTTTAATATACAGAACGTCACTACATGAAGGAACCAAAACCAAACGTAAACGGCGTTGTCACGGAAGCTCTGCCGAACACTTTTTTCCGTGTGAAACTGGAAGACGGCAGAGAAATCATAACGTACCTCGCCGGAAAAATGAGAATGAACCGCATCCGAGTGCTCATCGGCGACAAAGTAAAGATAGAACTGGAGCCATACGGCGGCAAAGGCCGCATTATCCAGAGAATGTAGTACGCAAAACAAACAAATGAGAGTCAAGTCATCCGTAAAAAAGAAGTGCGCAAACTGTCTGGTTGTCCGCAGAAAGGGCTATGTGTATATAGTTTGCAAGTCAAATCCCCGGCACAAACAGAGACAAGGGTAACGATAATACGGCGTAAAATAGCACAAAAACCGCCTAATTTTGATGCGCCTATTTACATGAAAAAAATTATGTGCTAGGATGACGACCTATCTCTCCAGAGATTCTTTTTTTGTTATTAAGCGCCATTATTTCATTTTTTTAATCAACCATAATAATTCATGCGAATTCTCGGCATCACTCTTCCAGACGAAAAGCGAATGGAAATCGCTCTGACCGCTCTCTACGGAGTGGGTCGTTCGCGCGCCAAGACTATTCTGAATAAAGCAAGTGTAAGCCAGGACAAGAAAGCCAAAGAAGTCACTGCCGACGAAGAAAATGCCATAAAAAAAGTGATTGAAACAATAAAAATAGAAGGAGACCTGAGGAGGGAAGTTTCTGGAAATATAAAAAGACTGAAAGATATCAAAGCCTATCGAGGCGTGCGCCATGCTAGGAATCTACCGGTCAACGGTCAGAGGACTAAAACCAATTCCCGAACCCGCAGGGGAAACACTCGCAAGACCATGGGCACGGGCCGCAAAGTGGCGGAGAAGAAATAAAATAAAGGCATAAAAAACAATTAAACCAATGGGTAAGAACAAAATTGTGGAGGAAAATAAAGAAACCAAAAAAACCGAGCAATCGAAAAAAGAGGCTGTGGTTTCTGTCGGGTCTGTTTCTCCCGCCGCCAAACAGCCGAAGAAAAAAATAGACACCGGCATTCTCTATGTACAATCTACATACAACAACACCATGTGCCTGCTCACGGACACCAAAGGCAATGCTCTGGCCGCTTCCAGCGCCGGAGCGCTCGGTTTCAAGGGCGCCAAGAAAGGCACCCCTTTTGCCGCGGCCAAAGCCGGCGAGGCGCTGGCGGCCAAGGGTCAGGCGATGGGACTCAGAGAGGTCTCAGTCGTCATAAAAGGCGTAGGCTCTGGTCGGGAATCCGTGGTCAGGAGTTTTATCACCCGCGGCGTAGGCATCACCAGTGTGAGAGATGTCACCCCGGTGCCCCACAACGGCCCTCGCCCAAAGAAACCCCGCCGCGTATAAATTTCAACGCCTCTTAATTTCTATGATAAACAAACCGAAATATAAAATTGCCCGCCGCCTCGGAGCCAACATATACGAAAAAACCCAGACGCCGAAATTTGCCATGCGCGCCGAGAGAAAAGGCGGCAAGGGCCCGTATCGGCCGAAAGGCGAGTACGCTATCGCCATGCTGGAAAAGCAGAAAGTGCGCTATACGTACGGCATACTGGAGCGCCAATTCAGAAAATACGTCCGGGAATCCGCCGACAGAGCTGGCATAAACACCGCCCAGGCCCTGTATGAGCGCTTGGAAACCAGGCTGGACAATGTCATATATCGCTTGGGCATAGCTTCTACCCGACTCGGCGGGCGACAGATGGTCTCTCATGGTCACGTCACGGTAAACGGCGCGCGCGTCAACATTCCTTCTTTTGCGGTCAGCGCGGGAGACAAAATATCCATCCGCCCGGCCAGTTTAAAAAAGCCTCTTTTCCGCGAATACGACGAAAAAATGAAAAAAATAAATCTGCCCGCATGGCTCTCTTATGACGTGGACAAAAAAATCGTCACTGTTTCCGGTCCGCCGAAATGGAGTCCGACGGAGCATT
The DNA here is from genome assembly GCA_038064295.1 of Patescibacteria group bacterium. Lineage (GTDB taxonomy): Bacteria > Patescibacteriota > Minisyncoccia > Phycocordibacterales > UBA6065 > UBA6065. The sequence goes on along the minus strand of JBBTTH010000003.1, from coordinate 7,629 downwards.
TGTTCAATTTGGGTCAGGTGATCGAGTTTTATAGCAGATAATTTTTAATAAAAATATGTCAAACACGAATATCGTATTGCCTTCAAAGCCGAAAATCGTCCTGGAAAAGGATTTTTTAGGCGTTTATGAAATTGACGGGCTCTATCCCGGCTACGGACATACCCTCGGCAACAGCTTACGGCGCATCATCCTCTCGTCTCTGCCCGGCACAGCCATTACCCATGTAAAAATCGGCGGTGTCAACCACGAATTTTCGACCATCGCCGGCGTCAAGGAAGACGTCATAACCATAATTCTCAATCTGAAACGCCTGCGCATCAAAATGACAACGGATGAAGCTCAGACCCTGTCCATAAAAGCAAAAGGCCTCTCGGAAATTTCGGCTGGCGACATAAAAGCGCCCGGCCAAGTAGAAATCATCAATCCCGAGCTTCATATAGCCAGTCTCACGGACAAAAACACTGAATTGGACATCGAAATGACCGTAGCCCGCGGTCTCGGTTATATCTCAAAAGATGTATTGCAAAAGGAGCGTGTAGACATAGGCGTCATCGCCCTGGACGCCGCATTTACTCCTATCAGGCGCGTCAATTATGAAGTGGAAAATATGCGCATAGGAGACAGGACCGACTTCAATCGTCTGAAAATTACCATTGAAACCGACGGCACGATTACGCCGCATGAGGCTCTGGAAAAGTCCATTACCACCATGATAAGCCAGCTCAAGGCCGTGGTGGGCTTCAAAGAGGAAGAGCCGGCGGAAACAAAAGTGGAAGAAAAAACGGAAACGGCGGCAAGCGTTCCAAAGAAGGAACTGGACATGGAATTTCTCAAAACGCGCATTGAAACTCTGGGTCTGTCACAGAGGGCGTCAAACGCCCTAGCCGACGCCAACATCCGCACGGTAGGCGGCCTCGTCCGGAAGAAAGAAGCCGATATAGAAAACATAGACGGTCTCGGCCCGAAGGGCATACAGGAAATTAAAAAAGCCCTCTCGGAGTTTGGCATAACTCTCAAATAATGATAAGGTGATTTTTTCACAAACGCATGAGACACCACGACAAATACAGAACATTAGGCAGGGAAAAAGGGCAGAGAACGTCTCTGGTCAAGTCTCTGATGCGTTCTTTTATAATTCACGGCGGCATTGTCACGACCGAAACCAGAGCCAAAGAGCTGCGCAAATACATAGAGCCTCTCATAACGAAAGGCAAGGAAAATACGCTCGCAAACCGCCGCCTGCTTGCGGGCAAAATCGGTGACGGGGCGGCGGCCAAAAAACTGGTGGAAGTCGTTTCAAAGAATCACAAAGACCGCCGCGGCGGATACACGCGGGTCATAAAACTGCCTCTGCGCAAATCGGATGGAGCAAAGATGGCGCGCATAGAGCTGGTGAAATAATTTTTTTCATTTTTCTACTTCCATGAGAACCATCTATACCATAGACGCGGAAGCCAAAAAAATCGGCCGGGTAGCCAGCGCCGCCGCCAAAATTTTGGCGGGCAAGACCGCTGTTTCATACGCGCCGAATGTGGTGGCGGACGTGGAAGTCCGCATCATAAACGCGGCCAAGGCGGATGTCACGACCAAAAAAAAGCGGGAGAAAATCTACAGGAGATATACGGGCTATCCGGGCGGCCTCATAGACACGAGTCTGGAGCATCTGATAGAAAAAAAAGGCATGAGCGAGGTCTTTAAAATCGCCGTCAAAGGCATGTTGCCGAAAAACAAGCTCCAAGCCAAAATGATGAAAAATCTGGTCGTCACGGAATAAAATTTCATAAACAAAAATGAGTATGACAGAAGCAAAAATAAAATATTTTGAAGCGGTGGGCAGGAGAAAAACCGCCATTACCCGCGTGCGCATCACTCCGGCGGCAAAGCAGTCCATCGTCATAAACGGCAAAGACGCGGCAGACTACTTTGCCACGGCCGAGATGCGCATGATAGCCGAAGCGGCCTTCACGGATTCAAAGATTGCCCAAAAATTCAAAGTGACAGCCATACTCTCGGGCGGCGGCATCCATTCCCAAGCTGTTGCTTTGCGCCACGGCATTTCCCGCGCCCTCCTGAAATACGACGCGGAACTGCGCAAAAAACTCAAAAAGCTCGGTTTTCTCAAACGCGACCCCCGCGCCAAAGAACGTCGCAAATTCGGCCTCAAAAAAGCCCGCAAGTCCCCGCAGTGGAGCAAGCGATAAACTAGACAAATATTGAAAAGAAATATTGAAAAGAAAAAACCGGCCGTCCCGAGAGGGCGGTCGGTTTTGATTTGTCTCACGGAGTCCTCGATGAGACTATGCTGTCAATGAACATTTTCTTCTCACTAACTTGGGCCAAAAGTGACTCTCGACATCTACGAACATTCGCGAGAGAACTCTCCAAGTCTTCAATTTCAGCGTTACAGGTGGATAACGCTGTCAGCGCCGTTTCCAGCTCCTTGATTTGACCTTTAAGTTCAACAACCTTTTTTTCAAGCACTGTCATTTGTGCTGAACCTGATTCGTCTGTCGGTTGGAGAGGCTGATCGAGAGTGGGTATAAAGATTTGAAATTTCTTTTTCCCACTCCGCTTTCCACTGATTCGCTTGAGGTGACCTGCTTCACCAAGCCGCCGGATGAGTTGACCTGAAACAAACCTGCTTGCATTTGTGTTAATCTTCTCAACCACGATTTGGTGAAATTCGTATTGAGTGAATTCACTCAAACCATGTTTTTCCCTGATTGCCGTGAGGATAAGCTCTACATCCTCGGCATTTTTTGAACTGCCTTTGAGGGACCCAAAGGAAGATTTTCCAGAAAATTCCTCAGGCGCTTTGCTCGGAAGAGCGTCCGGGAGAACACTTGCTTCAGGCGGGGTGTCTATTGGAGCAGAAACAACCCTTGGATGTTCTTCTTCAATGTAATGATAATTTTTGATCTTTGAGCTTGAAATCAAAAGGTTCCGAAGATCCGAAGGTTTGAACTCGGCAGAGCTCAAAAAACATTCAAATCGCGTGCCGTTATCTCCGTATTGAACGGTTAGCCGAATACCGCTCGGTCGCAAATCTTTTATTTCGACGCCTTTATGGTGGATTCCACCACTCTGAATTTTTGTATTTATGACGAGATTGAACACTCCTGTCTTGAGACTCGCTGCCATAAGCATATTTTTGACATAAGCCACGACCTTGGGTTCATTCTTTATCCGTCCTCTAGCTATGACTGACAGGGGAGTATCCACAAACAAAGTTCCGGTTGTTGGATTCATTGGCAAAATGAGTTGATTGTTTAGAGAGCAGGTTCGCTTGACACCCTACATTGCTTTGCATAAAATGTCAACCGTAAAATTTAAAATTGAATGGTAGGATTAAGATTCAATAAATATGAACGAAAAAGAAACTAAAAACGAGAAAAATCAGGTTGGGGTAGAGGAAACCGAGGCTATTCAAAATACTCCCCAGACAGAACTCGAAAAAATGACGGCTGAGAGGAATGAATACCTGGCCGGCTGGCAGAGAGCCAAGGCTGATTTTGTCAATGCCAAAAAGCGCATGGAAGAAACAATGAGAGAATACAGAATAATGGCCAATGAGGGATTGATAGAAGAATTGCTGGCCGTGCTCCAGAGTTTTGAAATGGCTTTCGCAAATAAAGATGCCTGGGAGAAGGCAGACAAAAATTGGCGGGCGGGCGTGGAGCACATTTACAACCAGCTCAAGTCGATTCTCGAACAAAATGGTTTGAAGGAAATTTCACCTATCGGCCAAAAGTTTGACTCGAACATCCATGAAGCGATTCGATTTGAGAAAGCCGCTCCTACGCAGGCCGGTAGTGTTTTGGAAGTGATGGAAAAGGGCTATACACTCGGCAATAAATTGGTGAAGCCGGCCAAAGTCGTAGTTGCGGAAAATCAATAATTCGTTTATTATCTTCCTGACTTGGTTTTTTATTCCCTATAACGTCTAGAAACCATGAAAACCCCCCTAAAAATAATATGCTCATACCGAAACCAGACATTAGAATAATCTCCCGAAAAGTTACACTTAAAAACGGAACGGAGGCTCTGGCGTATTTTGCCGTTATCAATGTCCAAGGTGTTTTGGAATTCAAATTTCTCGGCATGAAGATGGCTGAAGCACCTTCTGTTTCTCCAAAAATTCCTATGCTTCTCCTGGAAAATCCACGCCAAAAAATCTTTGGCGAAACTCCGGTCAAGAGCCTCTATGAGTTTTTTTCTCCTTTTTATTCTCTGGATTTCCTCGTCAGTCAGATGGCCCGGGCGCCGAGCGTTGAATAAATTTTCAGGCCAGAACGTTTTTTAGCGTTTCTGTTTTTTCTTTTCCGTTATCAATTTATTTAATTTTCAAAACTCATGTCAAAAATCATAGGTATCGACCTCGGTACCACAAATTCGGCCGTGGCGGTGATGGAAGGCGGCGAGCCGAAAATCCTGGAAAACGCCGAAGGCATGCGCACTACTCCGTCCATTGTCGCCCAAACCAAAACCGGCGAGCGGGTCGTGGGCGTGGTGGCCAAACGTCAGGCCATCACCAATCCAAAAAACACCATTTATCAGATTAAGCGCTTCATCGGGCACAACTTTGACGAACCGGCGGTGCAAAAAGATGCCAAATCAGTGTCCTTTGAAACACGGAAATCGCAGAATGGCGGTGTGGAAGTGAAAATAGGCGACAAATGGTCCAGGCCGGAAGAAATTTCGGCCATGATTCTCGGCAAATTGAAAGCCGACGCCGAAGGGCGTCTCGGCGAACCAGTGACAGAGGCGGTCATAACCGTGCCGGCCTACTTCAACGATTCCCAGCGCCAGGCCACCAAAGACGCCGGCAAAATTGCCGGTCTGGATGTCAAGCGCATCATAAACGAGCCGACGGCCGCCGCCCTGGCCTACGGCTTCAATAAAAAGAAAGACGAAAAAATTGTCGTCTTTGATTTCGGCGGCGGCACGTTTGACATTTCCGTCCTGGAAGTGGGTGACGATGTCATAGAAGTGAAGTCAACGGACGGCGATGCCCACCTCGGCGGGAGAGATATTGACCAGAAAATCATGAACTGGCTGGCCGAAGAATTCAGGAGAGAAAACGGTGTGGACCTGCGTAAAGATACCCTGGCCCGCCAACGTCTGGACGATGCCGCCGAAAAGGCCAAAATAGAGCTGTCCACGGCCATAGAGACAGAGGTCAACATTCCGTTCGTTTCCGTCGGCACTGACGGGCCTCTCCATTTGGTGAAGAAAATGACCAGGGCCAAACTGGAAGAGCTGACCCAAGAGTTTTTGGACCGGGCCATGCAGATTACGAAACGCGCTGTGGAAGCTTCGCCCTTCAAACTCGCTCAAATAAACGAAGTCATCCTGGTCGGCGGCCAGACGCGCATGCCGGCCATGGTCAAGGCGGTGGAGGATTATTTCAAGAAGAAAGCCCACATAGGCGTCAATCCGGACGAAGTGGTGGCCGTTGGCGCGGCTATCCAGGGCGGAGTGCTCAAAGGCGACGTCAGAGACGTGCTCCTGCTCGACGTTATCCCTCTGTCATTCGGCATTGAAACCATGGGTAGCGTAGCGACGAAATTGATAGAAAAAAATACGACCATTCCGGCTTCCAAATCCCAGATTTTTTCCACGGCGGCCGACAGCCAGACTTCCGTAGAAATTCACGTCGTCCAAGGCGACAGAGCGATGGCCCACGACAATAAATCAATCGGCAGATTCATTCTGGACGGCATTCCGCCGGCGCCCCGCGGCATGCCCCAGATTGAAGTGACGTTTGACATAGACGCCAACGGCATATTGAACGTCAAAGCAAAAGAAAAATCCACGAGCAAGGAGCAATCCATAAAAATCCAAGGTTCGTCTGGTCTCTCCAAAGAAGATATAGAGCGCATGAAAAAAGATGCCGAAATGCATGCGGCCGAAGATGAAAAGAAAAAGGCCGAAGTGGAGGCGCACAATATCGCCGCGCAAATGATATACACGGCGGAAAAATCGCTCAAAGATGCCGGCGACAAAGTACCGGCCGATGTGAAGTCGGAAGTAGAAGCAAAAGTTGCGGACTTGAAAAAAGCGCGCGAAGGCGCTGATGTGGAGGCCGTAAAGAAGGCCACGGAGGCTCTGTCAGGTTCCATGCAAAAAATAGGCGAAGCCATGATGAAAGCCCAGCAATCGGAGCAGGCGAAAAAGCCCGGCCCTGATGACAACAAAGGCCCCGAAGGCGGCGACGGCAACGTCAAGGACGCGCAGTATGAGGAGAAGAAGTAAATAAAAGGCCTAGCGGTATGAGCTGTCGGAGCACGCTGTATGTGCCTGCTGGCACATCAGCTCGCTCTCGCGCCGTCGCGCTCCGAGAGTCTCCTCCAGCTCATACCGCCAGGCCAGTACACTTAAAAAAGTTCTCGCTCGCTCACGGCGCGAGGCCAACACATACAAATGTCCAAAGACTATTACAAAATTCTCGGTGTGGACAAAAACGCGTCGCAGGACGACATAAAAAAGGCGTTTAGGAAACTGGCGCACGAGTATCATCCGGACAAACAGGGGGGCAACGCGGAAAGGTTCAAGGAGGCGAACGAGGCGTATTCGGTGCTCTCCGACGAGAAAAAACGCAAACAATACGACATGTTTGGTTCCGCCGGGCCGGGCATGGAAGGCGCCGGATACGGCGGCTATGGCCAGGGCGCAGGTTTCAACGCCGGTGATTTTGGCTTTGATTTTTCCGGCTTCAACAGCGGTAGCTACGGCCAGAGCGAATTTGAAGATTTTGACCTGGGCGACATCCTCGGTGGCATGTTCAGCGGCACCCGTTCCGGCCGTTCCGCTCGGCCTAGGCGCGGAGCGGATATTTCTGTGGATGTGGAACTGCCTTTCTCCGAAGCCATTTTCGGCGTGGAACGCACTTTCAAAATTCATAAAACTTCCGTCTGTTCCGAATGTGACGGCAATGGCGGGAAGAAGGGCACAAAAATGAAAACCTGTCACACCTGCGGAGGCCAAGGCAAGGTAACGGAGGTCAAGAGGTCAATCATCGGGTCTTTTCAGACTAGCCGCATATGCGATGCGTGTCGCGGTACAGGCCGAGAACCCGAAGAAAAATGTCCCGTCTGCCGCGGCGCGGGCATCGTCAAACGGGACCAGGAAATAAAAGTGAAAATTCCCGCCGGACTGAAAGACGGCGAAACCATCAGGCTGCCAGGCGGGGGAGAAGCGGTTTCGGGTGGCCAGTCTGGCGACCTCTATATAAAAGTGCACGTCAAACCGCACCCGATATGGCGCAAAGAAGGACACAACCTGGTCACGGATATAAACGTAAAGCTTTCAGATGCGTTACTCGGGGCCGTATATACTCTCAAAACTCTGGACGGCGACATAGCCCTCAAAATTCCCGAAGGCACGACCTTCGGCGAAATCCTGCGCGTTCGGGGCCGCGGTGTCCCTACGACCTCCCGTGGCCGTGAAGGCCACCGTGGGGACATTCTGGTACATATTCATATAACAATGCCGAAGAAGCTCTCAAAAGAGGCTAAAAAGACGATAGAAGAACTGAAAAGAGAAGGAGTGTAGTGTGTCTTTGTAACCAAAAACCTTTCTTGCTAAACTAGTTTCAATTAGTCTAAACTAAACTAGCAAAAAACTATG
>JBBTTH010000002.1:0-1729 GCA_038064295.1 Patescibacteria group bacterium | reverse complement strand
GCTTCTTTGTTTTTCTTTATATCCTTCGTCAAACCAACTATTGCCCCATGAGCTCGTTCAGTTTTGCGCGGGTTTTAGGTCCGAGACTTCCGTAACCGGTAGTTTCAAGAGTACCGCTGGAGACTATGCCGTATTTGACCTGGAATTTCTTTATGGCTTCCACGGTGAGCCGGCCGAGATAATCGGTCTCGTTTCCCGGCGAGCCGACACCGCTTCCGGCAATGGTGAATCCACTGGCATTGAGAAACTGTTGGAGAGTTTTGACGTCAGAGCCCGTGGAGCCGATTTTGAGAGGTCTGGATATTGACCCTGTGCTTGGAGATGCCGGAATAGCCGGGGTTGCCGGCGCGATTCCAGGAGTAGCCGGAGTGGCAGGTACGGCTGGAACAGCCGGTGCCACCGTTCCAAAAATTTCTATGAGCATGGCCCTGGTCATCGGACCGACAGCACCTACGGTCGGTAACTTATACTTGGCCTGGAAGGCTTTTACCGCTCTCTCCGTGACAGGACCAAAGTATCCCGTAACGGATTTTTCAGGATAAACGGAAGGGTCAGTAGAGAGTAGTGTCTGAAGCGTGCGGACATCGTCTCCCGTCATTCCTCTCTGGAGCGAACGGGTGATAGAGGAAGTTATTGTCTGGTTGGCGGTGTTGTTTGCTGTAGTCGTAACAGGAATCATTACGACTGGCTTCTTTACGGTTGAAGTTCTAGTACCACTCGTCGATGGAGTTGCTGTGACAGTACATATAGTAGATGTTGGTGTTATAACGACGGTAACCGTTCCGGAATAAGAGGCTAATTCGAGTGTAGATACAGAACTGGTACAACTATCCGTTATAACGTATTTACCGGGAGCAGAATTTGTGAGAACCCGACGATCGGCTGAAGTAATTTTGATTGAAGAGCCGTTCGACAAAACTACCGTGAAACTATTACCGCTGTCGGCCATTTCTATCGATTCAAGAGCGGCAGTTGATCCCGCAACATTGAGATTGATACCTCCTACGGTAAGAACCGTATCGGTAGTGAGAGAAACATCATTGGATGCAGCAGATGCTATCGACGGCGATACCATGACCGCGAGCGCGACCACACCGATGAGTATTTTTTTCATGACAGTGTCAAATTAATAATAATACTCACCTTGTTAGCGGATTATGAGGTATTGCGTGCTCGAGCCTACACCTGTAACAGAAGGAATTCTGTCAGTACCAGTGAGATTGGAAATCAGAACATCTACATATCCAGCAGTAGTTGAAGCTTTCGCTCCCGCTAATACCCATCCATTCGTGAATTGTGGTGTAGAGGTCGCCAGAGTGACAAATACTGTATCTGTTGAAACTACTCCGGTTACTGCACAAAAATATACTTGAGTTGTCGTAGCAGCTTGACTTATATTCATACCTGTGAGATTGCATGTTCCTTTGTAAATCCTGGTTATAGCCGTTCCGCCTGTACCGACAGTTATACCACCTTCGGTAGTAATAGCGCCGGTTGAGGCTGTCGTCGTCGCCCTGCCACCAACATACGAATTACCAGTCACATACAGAGCGTCCGTCGTGGTAGCGTTTGTAGTAGTGGCATTCAAACCAGTAAAGTTCTGCATAGTTGAAGAAGCGCTCGACAGGAATCCGCCCGTAAACGTTGAGAGTCCTACCGCCGACAACGTGCCTGCCGTCGCAAAGTTGCCGGACGCGGCTGTAGTCGTGGCATAACCGTTTACATACAA
>JBBTTH010000001.1:0-1131 GCA_038064295.1 Patescibacteria group bacterium | reverse complement strand
AGGTAGAGATTCGTTCGAATATATCAAATCACGAAAACGAGCTTCAAAGACAAGATAGAAAAAAACACTCATCGAGAAAGAAATAAAACTGACCCAAAATGAGAACACTTTAGGTAATGGTAAATTAAAAAAATCAATGATCGGAAGATACACTATTTTAAAATTATTTTTTATCTGATAGAAATCATATGGATTCGTCTTTTTCCTACTAATTCTTCTCGGCACTACAAGGATTGTTTCGATACCCTCATCGGCAAACGCCTCGGCGCTCTTGGCAGCAAAAAGAGAAGCGGCTTTTTCACTGGGAAACCGACCGTGAAATATGAGAAAAAGATTTTTCATGAAATTTTTTTATCTTTTATTATTTTTATAAATTACGCAAGATTTTTACCAGATCGTCCTTCAAGACTTTTACCTGCCCATCATCCAAAACAGAAGCAGTCAGGACATTAGGATTCAATTTTTTGGCTTTTTTTATTTTTGCTCTGAGAGTTTTTCCGTCTGCCAGGTCAGTCTTGGTGAGAATTATAATTTCACGCTTTTCGGCCAGGTCTCTGGAATACGCTTCCAATTCTCCGCGAATTGTTTTGTATGCCCCGGTGATATCATCGTTTTCCAGAGATATGCAGTGCAGAATCATTTTTGTGCGGGATATGTGACGCAGAAATTTGTCACCCAGGCCGCGGCCCGCCGACGCGCCTTCTATGAGACCCGGAATATCGGCCAGAATGAATTTATGCATGTCGCCTAGATTCGGCTCCAAAGTGGTAAATTGATACGCGGCTACTTTTGATTTGGCGTTCGTCAGAGCGTTGAGCAGGGACGATTTGCCGGCGTTCGGAAAACCGACAAAGCCGGCGTCAACGACCAGCTTGAGCACGATATGAAAATCGGCTTCTTCTCCGGCTCGGCCTTCGGTCGTCTGCAGTGGCCTCTGATTGGTGGAAGCCTTGAAATGCTCGTTGCCAAGTCCGTAGCGACCGCCTTTCAAAATCAAAACTTTCCCGCCTTCGTTCAAGAGCTCAAAGGATTGTTCCGTATCCAAATTCATGATAACTGAACCGACAGGAAGTTTCAAAATTAAATCCTGACCGGCGCGACCTTCCATGCCCTTCTTGTCGCCGTTTCTGC